>JBOEHF010000046.1:0-8984 GCA_050633805.1 Candidatus Nitrosopumilus sp. | reverse complement strand
TGGTCAGAACTAGAAGGGCCAACAGATATTGTGTTGATTGTGGTTCAAGATTGGTGTATTATCCAAGATTATCAAACCCAAAAGCACCAAATGAACACAGAGTACTAGTCTATGCATGCCCTGATTGTACTGATGACTTTGAAAAACCAAAAATGTTTTCAATAAAACGTAACCAAGTCGAAGATCCATTAGAAACAGTTGAAATAGAGATCACTCAGTTACAAAAAAAGGCAATTGTTGCAAAATAAAGGTAAAAAATATGTCATATCCAGAAAAACAAAGAAGCAATGCATGGTTTTTGCTACCAATTTTATTTGGAATCATTGGTGGAATCATAGCATTTTTTATTTTACGAAACGATGATCCTCGTAAAGCTAGAAACTGCTTGTATCTAGGATTAGCCTTTATGATTTTTGGAATATTGTTAAATATTTTCATTTCAGCTTCCGTTCCAGGTATTGAGTCAGGTTTTAACGTAAACATCTAGCAAAAATTTTTTTGTTTTGCAGATTAAGATATACAATATTTCCAAACTCGAATTTAGAAACATTCAAAATTTAGGAAGGTAATCATCAAGATTTAGAATCATATAGAACTAGTTTGAGAGATTTTTCATGAGCACATCTAGAATGAGAGACAATGTTGAAAGATGGGTTATTCACGAAGGTCTCTCTTTTGAAGAAGTAAAGAATCCTGAAAATAATTTCCAAATTCTTGTAAAACATGCAGGAAGATCAGGCATTCCAGTATATGTGTTTGAACCAAAAAAACAACCAGGGGTCCTAGTGATTGGTGCAAAAGTAGTGATGAAAAATAATCAAATTGCAAGATATTTGGGATTTAGTCAAGAAGAGAAAGAGAAGTTTGAGAAAAAAGTGTCAGATTATTGTTATTCAATTCAAGTAATCAATAAATTCATCACCGAGGATGGGAAACAAAAAGTTGGAGTTTATGTCGTCCTAGATGACAAAGAGAACATCAATCAGCAGACAATGCTTGAAGCAATAGATACAGTTTCTGAAAAATATGATCAAACTGCAAGATTCCTGTTGAAAACATTTTAAGAAATAGACGATTTATCAGTTATACGCGGGCCTTTTATCATAAATTTACCATAATACAGTATGAAAACAATAATTATTTCAAAAAAACACACAACAATATGTAAACCAAAAGCAGGTTTCATAGAAAGCCAAATCCTCAGATTCAAGGCTTCAAAAAACAAGGTTTTTGTTTTGACAGTTATTGCAACTTTGATGGTGTTTGTAAAATGAACGCCTTCAATATTCTGTTCAGACATGTGACAAAAAAATATGAGATAAATGTCAGCATCAATGTCAACAAACTCCAACTTGAAAACACAACAAAATGGGAGGCAATTCAGAATTGAACCTTCTCAAAATGATAGATGAGATTCTAGAAACATATGAGATGGAGGTCAAATCAAATGAATAATTTCTTCAAAATGATGGGCCTAGCCTTGGCAGTCCATTATATTGTAAAAACAGTCCAAAAAGAGTTCAAGTAGTAAATGAATAGCCCTAAAATACAAAATTTTAGGGAAATCCATCATTTACTGAATATCACATCACAGCATATCACATCAAAAATGAGGAATCCAATTCCCTTACTATTCTAAAAAAACCTCGTTATTGTGTCAATTTTTCTTCTAAAACCCCCCTTATTTCATAACAAATGTGTGTCCAAATCGACAAGCAATCAGAAAAATCAAAACTTGTACAAAATAATGCATAAAAAATTCAGTCCTACAAATCAGCGAAACTGCAATGAACGAATCATTTGAGTCAACAAACAAGGTATTTGATCAATTTCGGTTGTTTATATCAAGTGTTTTTTCTCAAGTTTTGAAAGGAATTCCCAGTGTCAGAAAACTTTCTAAAATAACTAATTTTACAAAATTAAGCCTAGGCGTTAAACCCCCCCTAAAAAATACATAGTTTAGGCATAATGTGAAATTTTCAAGATTAGGTGTTTTGAAGGGGGGTTGAACACTTGTGCCTAGATAGGAAATGCAACCCTAATTCCACCAAGGTCTCCCAGCTAAACATACCCAAACTATTATTGTCATGCGTAAAAGCTCAACCCCCTAAATTTTGATAAAAAATAAAGAAAGAAGATTTTGTTTATTGGGTATCGTATAGATCAGTGATACCTAAACCAACAAAACCATCACATTCAGAAATTGGACCAGCGGTTCCAGTAGCTGCAAAATCAAAAGTGTTCTCAGATGCCAATGTTACGGTTTTATGTTGAACTTTAAAGTCAGATTTTGGACTTTTTAGATCAGAGATACAGAAGATAGGTTCTGTTTCAGTACCCACATTTGTGAAAGTTACTTCATGTGGATGGTAACTTTGAACTGGAGAAGATTTTGCGGCTTTTCCAAATTCCTGATGATCATTTACATTGTGATGAATAGTGATGGTATCAGCTTGTAATCCAGTTGATGTTGATGTTGCTGTAACCCAAGCATAGAATGTGATCAAATCATCAGCTTTTTTGGCTGGAATTTGTTTGATTTTTTCATCTACAGTCATACTGAGAGTTTCACCATCAGTAGATGCAGATACAATATCAAACTGTCCAGGATTTGCTGCAGAAACTGCAGTTAGCCTACCAACTGCAAATAATGCAGCTAATGATGCTCCTAAAAGAACTGTTTTAGTCATTGGTACAAATTCCAAACATTAGAAATAAAAAATTATCTACGTACAATACGATCTGCATACAATAATCAATAGATCGCATTTTGTCAAAATACCAGTGGATTTTAGGTACAAATTTGTTCAAAAAACAGCAGTTTAAACTATATACGAAAAAATTGCACAAACAATGTGGCAAGAATAGGTCTAGTATTGGTACTAGGAGTGGTAATCTCAATAATGGCAATTTCCATGTACATGTATGCAGAAAATAAGATTAACATAATCGAAGTAAATAGTGGCGACAAAGTCAAAGTGGGACCAGTAGAGTACACAGTAACCTTTGAGGGGACACATAAGGGAGACAAGAAGACAAGTCCTGAAAACATGTTTGTTCATATCGGAATTGTTGCAAAAAACATTGGTGAAGAGAGAACACCGATATCAAAAGACCAGTTCTACATTATTGAAGACAGGACAAAATATGAGGCAGTATATGGAGAGTTTTCCTCAAAAGATTTACTCTCAGAATTAATTGAACCAGGCAATGCAATAGAAAAAACAACACAGTTTGACATTCCCTTTGATGAAGAAAAACAGTACAACCTAATCATAAGACCGCAAAAAGAGCAGACATCTGCCGATACCGCAGTTGTCTGCATTACTAATTGTGAATGACAAATTCAACAATATCAAAGAAAAACAGTCTAATTTTCCATGATTGTTCCTTTTGGTTTAGTATGTTTCTAAATTCGAGTTTAGAAATATACTAAATTACTACTCTGACATCTTCAATTCAGGCAAAACAAAGACTTTGTCAGGTTTAATTTTTAAGATAACTCTTTTTTCATCATCACGTTTGAATGGATAGTGTTCTCTTCCCAGATATTGCTGCGTGAGTTTGTCTGCATGCTTGTATTCATAGTCCGGAATTAACTCTTCAACAGTTCCACGAATTGTTGTCATGTCAAGAGGATTATCTTTTGATACAACTGAAACTGCAACTCTAGGATCACGTAAAACATTTTTGTGTTTTATCCTACCTTCGGCAGTATTTACCATTACATATCCGTCTTCATAATTTGCCCAAACAGGTGAAACTTGTGGGGAACCATCTTTCATGACAGTTGCGATAAAGACCAAGTTTTTTTCTGAAAATAACTTTACAGCTTTTTCATCCATTAATTTTCAATGTTTGATGATATTGATAATCGTTTTGGAATAATAAACAAATCACAACTTTTTTGTTCATTTTTTGCCAAATTTAGCAAGCAACTGAAGACAAAGTTTGATCGATTTCAAACAAGAATGAAGGGAAAGTTAATCCCCAAGATTATTTTTTGCTTGATTTTTCAAGAACATTAGTCATTGCTCTATTCATAATCTCCATTACCAGGTATTGAGAATACTCTTCGGATTTCTTTCCTTTTGATTTTCGGGTTTTTGGGGTCAATCCTTTGAGGATTTTCTCAATTTTATCCGATGTGTTGGTGATGATTTTAGAGTATTTTGAATCAAAATCATCAGGAGTTTGAAAATCCAATAGTTTTGTAGATGTGCTGTAGAATTTTGTGATGGCCCCTCGAGATTCTTCAATTCTTGCAATTTCAATTAAACCAGATTCTTTTAGAATTTCTAAATGATGACGGACAGTTGTAAGGGCTTTTTTGTATCCAGTCTTTTTCAGAGCAGTAGAAATTTGATCAGCTGATAATGTTTGATGATACAGAATTTCAACAATTTTTGCCCGTGCAGGGTCGTCAATTGCACGTGCGTGTTCAGTACTTGTCGTAACAATACGATTAACTTTGATTTGTTTTTCTAACAATGTAGACATACAGAATTACCTTTCAATCTGATCTAAAAGATCCTTGTATCATATTTTTTTGTCTAATCGCATNNAATTTTTGTTTACTTTTATTTTCATTGTACCGGTATCATTGCCATTAGAGCCAGTACTAAGTATCTTGTAATGCATCAAATATTTTCCATAGCGCTACAATGTATTTTGTATAAGGTGTAAAATTATTGTAGCGGTATCAAAATTTTGAAAAAATATCAAAAATCCCTGATCAAGGAAACAATGTCTCCAAATCACCTGCCAGGATGGTATTTTGCAAAGGGTCAAAAATAAAATTCGAGTTGAATGTTAGATTCTAGCCAACAATCAATCAACAATGAGATCTACAGTGAATGTCCAGTTAGTTTTTCATATGCTGCGACATAACGTTGTGTCATCTTTGAAATAATTTCTTCAGGAATCTCCGGAGCCACAGGTTCTTCTCCTGCATCACGTGCATCATCGAATTGTTTTTGATAATCATTAGCAGTTAACCAATCACGTAGGAGTTGTTTGTCGTATGCTTCTTGAATTTTACCTACTTCAAAAGAGTCGTTAGGCCACAGTCTATATTCATCAGGTCCAATAGAATCACCTAATGTGATTTGACCGTTCAACAATCCAAATTCTAATTTCAAATCTGCAAGAATGAATCCAGATTCATCTGCAGTTTTGGCCATCTGTTTGTAAATATCAATAGAAGTCGTCTCCAACCAGTTGTATTGCTCTTCAGTAACCAAGTTCATCTCCAGTGCTTTTGTTTTATCAATTGGAATGTCATGTTCGGATTTTGTAGTAGGATCAAATATGGGCTCAGGGAGTTTTGCAGCCAATGTAGTGTTAGTCCCATCAGGTACTTTTACCTCACCTTTTTTCCATCTGCTAACTAAACTTCCATAAAAGTAGCCTCGGACCACACATTCTATTGGAAGCATCTTCATCTTTTTTACAACAATTTCTGTATCAGATTCTCGTTTGATAAAGTGATTAGGTACGGGTAATTCATTGAACCAAAATTCAGCAAATTTGCACAAAACCTCACCCTTTCTAGGAATATCTTGTTTGAATTTTACATCATATGCGGATACCCTATCAGAAAATCTGAAGAGGATGCTAGATTCATCTACATCATAAAGATCCTTTACTTTGCCACTAGTTAGAAACTTCAAACAATTATGCCTGATTTTGATAGAATTTAACTGCTAGCAGGGCATTCAAGAAGAAATATACCAGTTTTAGAATTAATTAGAATATGAGCAATCTAGATGAATCAATAGGGAAAATTCTTTTAGAATTACAAAAAGACGACCCCGAATCATTTATGAAATTGATGAAAAAGGCCCAGGAAGAGAATCCAGAGTTATTCGAGGACAACATAGATGAAGAAAACAAAAAGATTGACGAATACAATCAAGAAATCGATGAATACAATAAAAAAATAGATCAAGACTAAAATCTATATAGATATTGTAAATAATGGTATTCACATACTCAAGCACTATATTCATTCTATTCAACAAGAAGTTATGAAATACTATGAATTTGATTTCGTCGAATGTTATGATGATGACGATTATGACTTTGATGAAGAATAGATAAAGCAAAATTTTATTTTTAATTAATGAAATTGTTTATTGTACTTTAACACCATTCCAAAAAGCTACCATTCCTTTGATTTTAGATGCAGCTTCGTTAGGTTCAGCATAATACCATGCACAGTCTTTGTTTGTTTTCCCATCGACATCAACAGAATAGTAGTTGGCCATCCCTTTCCAACCGCAAAAAGTAGTCAATTCAGTTTTTTTGAAGTATTCTTGTTTGATTGAATCAAATGGAAAATAGTGATTCCCTTCAACTTCAACAGTGTCATTGCTTTCTGCAATTACGGTATCATTCCATATTGCTTGCATAAATACAAAATATTTCAAACCATATTTAATCAAATCCCCCAATAGAGATTTTCTAAATTTTGGCCTTTACTTGCTCACGTTTTGTAAAATCAGGGTTTATTCCCAAAGAATCATAATTTCCTGAAGAGCATGTAAAGCACATTGAGTCTTTAGGAATTCCCACAGCATTTGCTAGATTTTCAGCATCGTTGTATCCCAAAAAGTCAACACCAATACTTTGTCTTACCATTTCAGTAATCTCTTCACTAGTCATTGTCTTTCCATTGGTATATGTTGCAAGTTCTTCTTGTGAAGGAAAGTCAATTCCAGCATAACAAGGATAGTTGATTTGAGGATATGTGATCAACATGCTGATTTTTTTAGCACCTGCCCTACGCAGAGCCTTGATTATGGCCTTGGAACTTGTACCCCTAACCAAGCTATCATCAATTACTACGACATGTTTGTCTCTGATTATTTCACTGATTGGAATTATCCAACGATTTATTTCAACTCGGTCACTTTGATGAGGTTCAATGAAACTTCGCAATGGGCCTTTCTTACTGTATCTGTCTTTTAGCAAACCTTCATCAAAAGAAACACCTAGCTCTTGCGCATAACCCAATGCTGCAGGTCTTGCAGAATCAGGTACAGGTATTACCAAATCAGCATCATTTATTGGGAATTTCTTTGCCATGAATTGGCCGATTCTTTTTCTTGAAAGGTAGATGTTGTGTCCCTCCATTTTGCTTGAAGGGTGTGCAAAGTAAGTAAACTCAAAAGAGCAATGTGCACGAGAAGTATCAGTTGAGAATTTTTCAGTCTCCAATCCATTCTTGCTTAATTTGATCAATTCACCTGGAACTACATCTCTTTGGAGTTCAGCAGCAACTGCAGTTACTGCTGCAGATTCAGAAGTTACAACGTATGTGTCATCAGATTCCTTATACCCTAAAACCATAGGACGGAATCCTTTAGGATCTCTAGCTGCATATACAGAGTTATCGTCAGAGATAAACGTAAAACAATACGAACCGACCATCTCATTTTTCAAAATAGATAGTGCCTTTCCCATTTCTCCATTTTCAGAAATTAGTGAAACAAGTCTTTCTGCTGCAACCAGAGTATCACTTGCATTTTGAGGGGTAAAGGAACAACCTCCAACCAAATTAGATAATTCTTGAGCATTTGCAATTGTACCATTATGTGCAACACATAGATCTTTTACCTTCAGCGGTTGTGCATTATCCAAAGTACTAGTACCCATTGTAGAATATCTAACATGGCCAATTACACAAGAGGATTCGTATTCTTTGGCGATTTTTTTAAATTCAGATGAAGAATGTGAAACCAGTCCTACTCTCTTAAAGGGAGGCTTGTTTGGCACTGCAAATCCCCAAGCTTCTTGCCCCCTATGTTGCAAAGCCCGTAAAGCATCAAAAATCATCGGAACGACATTCTTTCCAGATAGGCTGTAGATTCCAACAACTCCACAATTTTCTTTTACTTTAGGCAATTCTATTAGAACCTCCTTGAGACAATGCAAAAATTTTAGAAATAGTATAAGACTCGGCTGAATAATCAGATAACGACTCCATCCCCTGATCCAACATATAATTTTGAACAATAAAAATGCTGATCAGTTTATGCGATCAGAATTCGCTTAATCAAATGAAAAAAGTCTAGCATTATGCATCTTTTTTTGATTTCTGTATGTAATCAAATGATAACGAATTATGTTTTTGATCTTCTCCTCAACAGATAGTTCCTCATCAATGCAAACAGACAGGAAATCAAGATAGTCTTTATCTAAAATATCAATTTTGATCTCCCTCATTGCAATACTTGGACCCTAATTACAGAATCGTCACTTGAAATCTGCTTAGCACGAATAATACAAAATCTCATGATCTGTTTACAATAGGGCTTTAAGATCCTCATCTCAAAGGGGTAGAACATTACCTGAACATAAGCTTCGATATTGCATCCCAACATATTGCAAATCATGATGGAAGATCTAGGAAATTTTGAGCCTAAAAGGGAAGGTTATTGTGAAAAAATCCTAACAGTCTATGATGAAAAAACATGATAAAAATATCAGACAGTTTTTTTACTATGAAGAACAAGATTTGGAAGAGAATGCAGCCAAGTTTCATGAGCTTGTTTTACATCAAGATCAATGAAAGATTCTGAACCCTTGTTAAACTGAATTTTTTCACTACCAAACTGACCAATTTGATTAAATGAAACATTATTCTGTTTGAGAATACTTTCAAGTTCTGGCAGGTTTTTCTTATCAAAAGATACCAAGTATCTAGAATGACTCTCAGAAAATAGAATTCTATCAACATCTAACTTTTCACTCGGAACTGCATCCAATGATACCTTGCAGCCGATTTGATTTGTCATACAAATCTCTGATACTGCAACAGCCAATCCACCTTTTGAACAATCATGTGCAGACTTTATGAGATTTTTATCAATAATGTCAAGGACAGATTTCATATTTTTCTTTGAAACATCAAAGTTGACTGCAGGGCATTTTCCACCTATAAATTTGTGAATATATTCAAAGTATTCAGAACCGCCAAG
>JBOEHF010000045.1:2501-15669 GCA_050633805.1 Candidatus Nitrosopumilus sp. | reverse complement strand
CATAAAATTCAGGTAAAATTGAAACCAATCCAATTTGAAATTTCTTTTGGATTTCAGAAAGAAATAGCAAGTTTTCCATCCCATCAACATATTTAGTAGGATTTCGTAATTGTTCTAAAGTTAATCGGTCTTCAAGGTATTGTTGTAATGCATCAGAACCTAACCCCCCTTTACATTCTGCCACCAGAATAGCAAGACCATCTTTTTTGATAGCATTGGAACAATTCCAAAGTGAAGAAAAGGAATTTCCAAGATTGTCATTGCTTGCATCTTTGCCAGTACTTATCACCATTGTTTTATGCTCACCAACATCTTTGATGGAATTAGATTCAAGAATTTTTGTAGATGACATAGTTTCTGAAGGATGACCTATTGTAAAATCTAAAATTCCTTCAGAATTTGCAATGATTTCGATTCCTTGAATCTCGAAATTATTAGTAAATTTTTTTGCTTCAGTTAAGCTTTCAGAATATTGTCCAGGTGCAGGTAAATTTCCTTGTCTTTTTGCATATGCTGCAAGCATAGAATCCTGACCAAATTTTTTGATTAAACGTGTAGAAATAGTTTCATATCCAAATAATCCATTAAATTCCATTTCCCCCATGAAAACAAGATTTGAATTTTCCATTCCAACATCATCAAATTCATTAATTGAGCTTCCTTCAGGCAATCCTGACTTTACTAGATTAAGGATTTTTTTATCAGTCAATATTTTTGGGAATGGTTTAGATTTTTGTTCACATAGTGTAAACAATGAAGAGATAATTTTTAGAATAGTTTTAGAATTATGTAATACTACTAGTTCCAGTGGTTTTGATAAATCAAGAGTGTTTAGTTTTTCATTAATCACCGAATCATCTAAAATTTTGCCTTCAGAATCGATTTTTTGCTCTAAATTCTCGGCCTTTATATCCAAAACTACATCAGTAATTCCATAATTTAACCAGATTTCAGGCATAATTACCACCCAATACAAAACAAAATAAATCCAATGTAGTTAACTTTTGTATGGAATTTGTAAAAGAGTTTGCAACCTTTTTGCATCAAAAGGGCATCATAAAATTTGGAGACTTCACTCTAGCAAGTGGAAAACATAGCTCATACTATGTTGATTTAAGACTAGTGCCTAGTTATCCTATTGAATTTAGAAAAATGGTGAAATATCTTGAAAACCAAATTGGGGAGGATATCGGATTAGATAATTTTGATTCAATTGTTTCTGTTCCAACGGGGGGTTTAGTAATTGCATCAGCACTAGCAATTGAAGCTGTAAAACCATTAATCTATGTCAGAAGTAAACCAAAAGATTATGGAACATCAAAATCAGTAGAAGGGAAAATTCATGATGGTATGAAAGTTGTTATGATTGATGATGTAGCTACTACTGGAGGTTCAGTTGTTAATGCAATTAAATCTCTAAAAGAAGTCAATATTCCAGTTAAAGATGTATACGTAATTGTAAACAGAATGGAAGGAGCTGATGAAGCACTATTAGAATTGGGAGTGAAAATGCATTCAATTCTAAATATTTTACAAATCACTGAAGCATTATTTGAACAAGATCTGATTGATCAGAATGTTTTAGAAAAAGTGAAAAATCAAATCAACAAGTAAGGTTTGGCAGCTCAGACAAATGCCTTCCAATCATTAATTCAGATATAACTCTGATTCTTCATTGCGGCCAGATAATTTTGAATTTGCTCATTTTAAAACTAATTGAAAATAATGGGCCCGAAGGGCTTCGATCCCTTGGCTCACCGGTTATGAGCCGGTTACTCTACCAAGCTGAGTTACGGGCCCTAAGCAAGAGAATTTTTTCTCAGGTATAAAATGTTATGAGATTAGCAGTATTTTTCATAACAGCTATCAAGCAACAAATTTTGTGCCGAAATTGATTTGTCTGCAATTTCAACCAATTTGTCATAGTCAATAGAAGATTTTTCTAGAATGTTTCTCCATGAAGCTGCATGTCTAATATCAGCTTCAGTGTGAAGTTTGAAGTATTCTGTGGCTTCATCACTTGTCATTCCATAAAATTCTGCCAATCCATCAAGTTTGGTTTGACTGATTTTAGGAATTTCTTTTTCAAAAGCATACATTGCAGATGCTCCACCATCAAATGTTACCATTAATTCATTCAATTCAGATACTGCTTTTTGTGTTTTAGCAGTTCCTGAATATGAAGTCAATTCATCCTCAGAAATTCCAAGTTCGCCAGCAAAAGCAATCCATGGTTTAATGTGATCAGATTCTTCTTGTTGATTTTCAACTAATTCGCCAACTACAGAATCTGGTGCCTTTTCTATAATAGGTGCCATGAATCCAGGAACTGCTTTAACAAGTTGGAAGTATTCTTTAGAGTAACCTGCAAGAGATTCTTTTGTTAATTTTCCATCAGACCACATTTGATAAAATGGGTGTTTTAGTAAACTTCTTTCTTCAATCATTTCATCAATTTTCTGTATTATATTCATGATTCATCTCCAATATTGCCAATAAAAAAATCTTTGTGGTTTACAAAAGATTTTATGATGATAATGCAGAATTTTCATGGGTTCCAGTGGTGTAGACCGGTCAAGCATTTTGCCCTTTCAAGGCAAAGATCCCGGGTTCAAATCCCGGCTGGAGCACCAAGATTTATTTACTTATAGGAAAGTTTTTTGATCAGGCCCATCTTGGACAGGAAAAATATCGAGATAAATCCTCTACTTGAAACCTATGGAAAGTACATTGAACGAATAGATCAAGCTTTAGAAAATGAACTTGATCTATATTCTGAATCAGAATTTATCGAGCCTTTGAAATACTCTCTAGAAGATGGAAAACGAATTAGACCTATAATTTTGAATTTGGCAGCTGAGAGTGTAGGTAAAATCGATGAAAATGTTCTTGCAGCTTCATGTGCGGTTGAATTTCTTCATATGGAATCAATTATTCATGATGATATTATTGATAATGAAACGATGAGAAGACAGAAAGATCCTTTTCATATAAAATATGGCTATAATACCAGCGTATTAACAGGGGATTTTGTTTTGGGGTTAATTCTTGCAATATCATCAAGATTAGATAATGCTAGAATTACAAAAGATTTGGCTACAACTGCTATGTTGATGAGTGAAGGGGAAATGATTGAAGGTAGATTAGAAACAGGTGAAGACGTTACATTTGATGATTATCTAAAAGTAATTGAATACAAAACAGCCGTGGCATTTCAAGTCGCAGCACGGATAGGTGCAATTATTGCAAATGGAACTGAAGAACAAATTGAAGCATTAACTGAATATGGAAAGAACATTGGAATAGCTTATCAGATTCGAGATGATTTGTTAGATTGGAAAAATGAAGACAAACTATTCAATTTGTTAATTAAGAAAAGTTCTGATCCCAGAGATGTTTTTAACAAAATGGAAGAATTACTAAAAGAATATTCAGAAAAAGCAAGAACAGGATTGAGAGAAATTCCAGACAATGATGCAAAGGTGAATCTAGATAATTTAATTAAATTTACTTCGTTTAAGGCATAATACCTAAACTGATAACTGGAGTTGCAAACTCTACAAATTTGAGTAACGGTTCTGGATATACACCAAATCCTACTAAGAAGATTGTGGAGAAGATCATTACAGCGATAATAGATTTTGGTTCTGCAACTCTCTTTTCGGTTTCGCCTTCAAAGTACATCTTTCTTGTAATCCATCCATAGTAAGCAAGAGACAATGCACTGTTAAGTACACCAGCAATTGCAAGCCACGGTGCCCACCATAAAGCAGATGTAGCATCTAAAGCACTTCCAAACAACATCAATTTACTCCAGAAACCTGAAAGTGGAGGAACGCCTGCTAGTGCAAAGAGGGCAATAACTAAACCTAAAGCGGTGATAGGCATTCGTCTTCCAAGTCCTTTTAGTTTGTCAATGTGAGTAACTGCAAGGGTTGTAACAATACCTGCAATTGCAATAAAGGCAGCACCCTTCATGACTGCATGGTTCATAATTTGGTAAAGGGCGCCTTGTAGACCAAGAGAACTGTGTGGAGCTACTGCAAGTCCAATCAATATGTATCCTGCATGGGCAATACTAGAGTATGCCAGCATTCTTGAAATGTTCTTTTGCATAATTGCTGCAACATTTCCTATTGTCATTGTCATTACTGCAATAATACCAAGAGCTAAAGTCCAATCTAGATTTAGAACGACCATTCCAAGAACTATAATTCTAATGGTTGCAGCAAATCCGGCTTTCTTTGTTGCAGCAGCTAATAATGCAGTAATTGTAGGTGGGGCACCTTCATAGGTGTCAGGTAGCCATTGATGGAATGGAACAAGTCCCATTTTAAATCCAAATCCTGCAATAAACATTCCAACTGAAAGTAATGCCAATGGCAACAGTGAAGGATCAAGTGTTGAATAACCTTGTATAACTTCTCCAATGTTTGTAGAACCTGTTAATCCATATGATATTGAAATTCCGTAAACTATAATTGCAGATGATAATGCACCAAACAAGAAATATTTTAGAGCAGCCTCATTGGAACTTGGATTCTTTTTCATGTATCCAACCAAAATGTAAGTTGGAATACTCATGAGTTCCCATGCAACAAATAACATAATCAAATCAGTAGAATATGCAACTAGAACCATACCAATGGTTGCAAGTAAGATTAGTGAATAGTAAACAGCAGGAGAATTATGTTTTCTCATATAGTTGAAAGAACCAACAGTTGTGAAGACAGCAACAATTAACATTGCAATTGCAAAGAAGCCTCCAAATGCATCATCGACGATTACATCTTCTGAGAAGAGTGCAGATGTAGCAACATTCTCCTCGATGAATTGATATCCAACATATCCCATTGATACGATTAATGCAGCAAATGCAATAACGGCATAAAATGAGTTTGAGCCTTTTTCTTTTCTTGCAATGCTAATAATCGGAAGAAGAATTCCAACAGTTCCTAGAATTGCAATTATTACCAATGGAGTAGAAGTGATTTCGATCATTTCATGATTCTCCTATATCAACAATATCAGAACTACGAATAGTAATCCTGCTCCAAATACGAATAGATATGATTGTGAAACACCAGTCTGAGTTCCTTGGACGACTTTGGCACTCCATCCAACTGCTTTTTGGACTCCAGCATTCATACCGTAATCGATAGCTGTCTTTTCAAAGTATCGGAAGATTGCTCTTGCCAACCATAATGGTGCCACTACAAAGCACCAGTAGATGATTGCGTTAAGATACCATCTGTTTAAGAAGAGTTTGTGAATTGAGTAAAAGAAAATATTTGAATTGACAAATTTTACGGGATCAACCCATCTTCCAATGTAGAAGATGTAACCTAGTCCAATTCCTGTAGCAAATGCCACAAGTGAAGCACCAAGTGCAACTGGGTTAATACCCTTTAAGAACTCTGGCAAGATTGAAGATTCATCTTTTGCGTATTCACTGTGAATACCAAATGAATCTTCAAGATATACTTCGAACATATGGTGTAAACCATGTTCTGTTGATAATCCAATTAATCCAATTCCGATTGTAAGTACAGCTAAAATTCCATATGGAACCCACATCGATAGTGATGCCTCATGTATGTGATGTCCTTCTTCTTCCATCTTTTGGATATGTTTACTCTTGTTTCCAAAGAAGACCATACCAATCATTCTTGTAGTATAGAATGCAGTGATTATTGCAGTCAATACTGCAATTGCAAATAGTGGTAATGCCCATTCATTTCCGGATGTGTAAACAGATGCAAATATTGCATCTTTACTCCAGAAACCTGTTGTGATAAATGGTGCACCCATTAAACCAAGACCTGCGGCCCACATGAATGCATAAGTCTTCTTCATTGATTTTCGCAAGCCTCCCATATCTGTCATAAATCGGGAACCAACTACATGCAGTAAAGAACCTGCTGCCATGAACAATGAAGCTTTGAACATTGCGTGAGAAATTAAGTGGAAGAAACCTGCGGTATAGCCATCAACATATTGATGAGATAGGCCTGCAACACCTAGTGCCATCATCATGTAACCAATCTGAGAACCAGTAGAATATGCAAGAACTTTCTTGATTTCTGGATTAACCATTCCTTGTGTTGCAAGCAGTAGAGCTGTAATCGCACCAACCCATGCGACAATCTCAAAGAATTGATCTGCCATAATTCCTGCAGCTCCTAATGCAAAGACAATAGGACCGATTCTTGCAACTAAGAATACACCTGCTTTGACCATTGTTGCTGCATGGATAAGAGCAGAAACCGCAGTTGGACCAGTCATGGCCTCTAAGAGCCATTCGTTAAGTGGGAATTGTGCTGATTTACCAATAGCACCACCAAATAGCAATACAAATGCAGGAACTAACATTCCATGTGCATTCATTGCAACTGCCCATTCAGTTCCTTCCATGAGTTCCTTGAAGCCAAATGTTCCAGCATACAGGAATATCAAAAGCATACCAGCAATCATCATCACATCACCAACTTTGGTCATGATGAATGCCTTCATACCAGCATGTGTTGGTGCATAGTAATCTAAGAGACCAAGAGTAGTACGTCCTTCTTGTCCAACATGATCTTTCTTTTTATCACGATACCAGAAACTTATCAGCATGTATGAGGCAAGACCTACACCTTCCCAACCAAAGAAGACTTGTAACAAGTTGTCAGATAACACGATTAACTGCATTGAACCAATAAAAAACATCATCCAGAACCAGAATCTTGTGATGTCTTTATCGCCTTTCATGTAACCAGTACTGTAAATCATAATGAGGAATGAAATCCAACCTACAACATTTGCCATAATTACAGACAATGGGTCAGCTAGTACACCACCTTTCAATCCGATCGCCTCAATCCACATTACTTGCTTGTGAATTTCAGAACCTTCAACTGCAAGTGGTAATAATGATACAGCTGATAATGCACTCATTAATGCAAATCCAACTGCAACGTATCCAGTAGCTTGCTTAGATAATTTTCCAATACCTGGCATAATCATTGCAGCTGCAAAGGGTAAAATCCAAACTAACCAAGCTGCAGTTGATGTCGCTTCAAATGGTAAACCTATAGATTCTGTTGCCATAACCTAAACTCCCAACACTCCGTTCATGTATGGAATGATTGTCTTCAAGAAAATATCTGGATAAATACCAACTACAATAGAGAATCCTGCCAATACCATCATTGGTGCTGTCATGTACCAACTTCCATCTTTGACGTTTTCAAGATGTTCAGGCGTTTTTCCAAAGAATACACGTTTTAGCATCCAAAGCATGTAAGACATTGTAAGTACAGTTGCAACAAGACCCAAACCAAATGTTACTGCTCTAACAGTAGAACCTTCTTCAATAGCAGTCTCTAATGCACCAAAGAAGAGTGGCCATTCTCCCATGAAACCGCCTGTTGGTGGAACTCCCATGATAGTTAATGCTCCAATTACTGCACATACAGCAGTTATTGGCATCTTTCCTGCTAATCCGCCTAATTTTGAAATACTTCTAGTCCCAACTTTTACAATAATAATTCCAGCCATCATGAATAGAATACCTTTACCAATTGCGTGTGTTACATACATCATCTCTGCACCTGCAAGACCAAGAACAGAAATAGAGCCAATACCAAATAGAATGTAACCCATCTGACTGATACTAGAATATGCAAGAAGACGTTTTAGATCATCTTGCATCAATGCCATTGCACCACCATAAATCATTGTAACAAGACCCCAGATGTGCAACCAAATTGAGAGTTCAGCAAATGTTAATGGCAAAAATTCTACAATTAATCTGAAAACACCATAAGCACCAATTCCGATCATTGCAGGAGACAATAATGCACTGATTGGGGTAGGGGCCGAACCGTGGACGTATGGTAACCAAACATGGAACATAAAGACTGCCAATTTTACACCTAGTCCTATCGCAATAGCAACAGCTGAAATCAGCGCAATATCTGGAGGAATTTCAGATTCATGTATATCTGCAAAGTCAAAACTACCTATGGTCAAACCAATCATCAAGAATCCTAATAGTAAAACTACTGCACCTGCATGAGTCCAAAACAAGAACATTAAACCAATCTTTCTTCTTGGACCATCACCCCAAAGGGCAACCAAAAAGAAACCTGGAATAAGCATTACCTCAAAGAAGATGTAAAATTCAATCAGGTTTGTTGCAAGAACAGTACCCAACATGCCCATTGCAAAGACCAGATACAGCGCAAAGTAAAGTCCAGATTTTGCATTAACATAATCCGATAAAGAAGAGGATTCTACAACTGAAGTTTGTCCACTACCAGAAGTATTGAGATTCTTTTCTTCTTCATATTGTTCATGGAATTTATGAATCATGTATGGTTTTGAGTAAAGCACCAAGATTGTAGACAAAACATAAATCATGATTGCAAATGGTGATGCCAATCCATCTAACAAGAAGCCAAATTCACCAAATTGCGTAGTCCATGGATAGTGTTCTTCTACAGTTCCAGATAGTGCTGCATTAATTACAAGAATTGTTGTGTATAATAAAATTGCAAATGTAAACCACATTGCAGGAGTTGGTCCTACTTTTCTTCCAAGTATGTAGGCTACTGGGGATAGTAATAAAGGCAAGAAAACTGCCTGCAACAATGCGTATTCCATTATCCTTTCAAGCTCCTAAAGTCAGCAATATCGACATTCTGATACATGCGATAAGCGACAATGATTAATGACAATCCTACTGCAACTTCAGCTGCTGCAATTGCGATTGAGAATAATGCCATAGTTTGGCCTTCACTGCCAGGAATGTATCTACCAAACGCAACAATGTTCAAGTTTGCGGCATTGATGATAATTTCAACTGCAAATAACATTCTGATAAAATTACGTTTAACTGCAAGACCATAAATTCCGATACCCAGTAAGGCAACAGATACTAAAGTAAAATCAACTAACTCGTTGGTCATTCTCCACATCCTCTCGTTTGGCTAAAACTAGTGCACCAGTAACAGAACCTGCCAAAAGCAATCCCATTAGAATTAATGCTGGCCAATAGTATGTCACAAAGTCAGTTCCTATGTCTCTAAAGTCAGGAGCAGGCTCATCAGTAGTTATGGTCTTGATTCCGGAATCCAAGAATACTGCCCCTAGTGACACCATAACCACAAGCATCAAACCAATGCCTGCAAACTTTCTTCTCTTGTCTTCAATTTTTTTGAAGATTAACTCTCTCTTTACTAACATCACAGTAAACAAAATCAAAACAGCAATGGAACCCACATAAACTGCTAATTGGAATAATGCAACAAATGGTGCATCAAGCAAGAAAAAGAATCCTGCAATACCACCCAAAGTTCCCATCAAAGCAATGGAGCCATAAATCAATGATCTTAATTCTAGTGCAGCAATTGCTGAACCAATTGTAATAACTGTTAGTGCAAGAAATGCAGCATCAGCCATGTGTTGCACCTCTATCAGATATCTGGATTTCACTATCCTGTGCAACGTATGGTTTTACCTGAAGTTGTGCAGGAGTGTAAATCAAACCTTCTTTTGAAAATGATGATAATTCATAATCATTTGTCATGTAAAGAGCATAAAACGGACATGCATCTACACAAAGACCACAGAAAACACATTTTCCATAATCGATTTGTGGCATGATTGATTTTTTGTTTTGTTTTTGTTCTTCTGGGACTTTTACCATTGCTATAGCTTCTGCAACGCCTTCACATGCAATTGAACATAGTTGACATCCTGTGCAGTGATCATGGAATAACATGTGACGCCCTTTGAGTCCTGCAATTCCAACACCAGTTGATGGATCAAATTGATAACCATCACCTACAAACTTTAGTTTCTCTTCAGGGTATCTTAGTGTAAATCGCTTAGTAGCGATGTGTTTAATTCCTGAATTTAATGCACGAATAATACCAGTTGCAGTTCCCATTATTGTAATCCTCCTGGTCCTAGCACGCCAGCGTAAAGCAAGCCAAGTGCAATAAAGATGTTAACGAATGCAAGTCCAATTAGTTTAGTCCAGCCAAGACTCAACAACATATCAATTCTGATTCTTGGGAATACACCTCTTGGTAGTAAGATGAAGAATATAACAGCGACAGTCTTTAGAACAAACCATAATGTTCCATTGAGCATTTCTTGATCAAATAACGGTAAACCAGGGAATGGTCCAACAACTACAGGGCCCATTTCAACACCAGTAAGGAATTCTTCTGGGAATGGAGGAACAACCATTGGGCCATTCCATCCACCCAAGAAAATAACAACAAACAATCCTGCAAACGCGTAGAGTTTCAGATAAGTTCCTAATTGTACAAGTCCATACATCATTCCAGATAATTCAGTTAGCCATCCTGCTACAATTTCACTTTCTGCCTCTGGCAAATCAAATGGAATTCTTTCTAATTCAGCAAGCATTGTGATAAAGAATACAATTGCTCCAATTGGCAAAAATACAATCCATGGAAAACTAGACTGACTAGCTGCAATTTCAGATAGATTAAGAGAACCAGTTAACATTACAACTCCAAGTAAAGACAAGATTAATGGAATTTCAAATGAAACCATCTGGAATAGTGCACGGATACCACCGATGAATGGGAACTTACTGTTAGCAGACCATGCAGAAAGAATTGTGATAATTGGGAAGAATCCTATTACTGCAAATACGCCAAGTAATCCCATCTCAACATCTGCAACCACCCAACCAGGAGCTACTGGAATGAATGCAACAAATGCTGCAGCTGCTGCTACAAACAATACTGGTGCTGCCCAGAAAATGGGTTTGTCAGCTTTTGCTGGAATTATAATTTCTTTTGAGATTAATTTTAGACCATCACCCATTAATTGCAAAATACCTTCAATCTTTCCACAGTAGAAAGGACCAACTCTTAGTTGTAATTTTGCAAGCATCTTTCTTTCAATAAAGATTGTACCAGCTGCAATCAATGCTGCAAATCCAAATCCAGGAAATGCCATTACTCTAAAGATATCAGTTGCCATGAATGCTTGAACAACAGGTAGAATACGTGTTGGGTCCGCCAGCCAAGTCAGTGCAAGGAACGGTGTAAGTAATTCTCCATCAATTACTGGCATCTCAATTACAAATAGAACCATCATAATTGCTGGAATACCAATTAGTACAACGATGAAGATTATCCAAAATACATTATCAAGTAGTGACTTGATAAACTCACTTAGTTTGAAATTTGGTGCAATGACGGACATTTATCGGTCTGCCTCCACTGGCCAGTAGTTTAGACTCCAATAAACTGATGGCATGTTACCTAATTTTTCTCCTCTTAGAAGATTTGGTAGTGCAATTAGATTTCTAAATGATGGGACACTCAGCTTTACTCTGTATGGTTCAGTTTTAGCATCAGAGACAATATAACAACCCAAAGAACCTCTGCCTGACTCTACTCGTTTGTAAACGGATTCAAGTCCCTTTGTCTTTGGATTTGGTTTTAGTTTAGTTCTAACAGAGCCAGACTTGGGCATTTTTTGTAATGCTTGTCTGATAATATTGCAACTCTCTAACATGTCAAGCCATGGAATTCTAGATCTTGCATAGGAATCCCCTTCCTTCATCACATTGGTGTGAACATCTAGCTCATCATAGACATCATATGGTTCCTTTACTCTAAGATCATAATCAACACCACTTGCACGCAAAACAGAACCGGTGGTTCCAAATCTTATTGCATCTTGTCTTGAGAGAACTCCTGTATTTTGGGTTCGTGAAATTAGAATTGGATTATCATAAAAGACTGCAGCATATTCTTTGATACGTTTCTCAAAATAGTTTACTTGTCTTAGACAAACATCTTCAAAGTTTGCAGGCAAGTCATTTCTAACTCCACCTGGAACAAAGTGTGCATGTGTTACTCTTGCACCAGTCATTTTCTCCATCAAATCAATTAACAGTTCACGATCTCCTGCAGGCCACATAAACATTGTAGAATGTCCTAAAAAGATTCCATAAATTGCAAGCCAATACATGATGTAGATACAACGGTTAAGTTCAGATGCAATTACTCTAACATATTTTGCACGTTCTGGAACCTCAATTCCAAGTAATTCTTCTGCTCCCAAAACATACGGATACAAAACATTGCATGAATCGTGAATGACCGGCCTTTCCAAGTGAGGAATGTTGGTAATGTAATTTCTATACTCTGCCATTTTTTCTTCTCCACGGTGCACATATCCTGGATCAGGATCACATGCAACAATATAATCACCATCAATTTGTACAACAATTCTCATGTGGCCAGAACCTGGATGTTGTGGTCCTACATTGAGAGTCATGATTCTCTCATCGACTTTTTGGAGTGCTAATCCTGGAGGTAATTCTGTTGACATCTCTATCTTCCCTTTATTGCAAAGTCCTTTCTAAGTGGTGGTAAATCTGCCCAATCTTCAGGCAAAAGTAATCGTCTATTATCAGGATGACCTTCAAAGAATACTCCAAACATTTCAAAAATTTCTCTTTCATGAAATTCTACACTGTAAAAGACATCTCTAAGAGTTGGAAGTTTTGTTGCATCATTTCCAGGTATAGGATTTGTCTCTCTTGGAGCCCTAGTGGCTAAAACAAGAACTTGTCTTGCTAGGGATGAATCAGTGTAAGATCCTATATGATAAACAACTTCAATTTCATTATCTTGAGGATAATCGACGCCTGAAACAGATTCAACATGGTCATAGTTTAGTCCGTCACGGATGAATTCAGCAACTTCATGAACATCTTCTTTGTTGACATTAATTCGAACTCTATCTTCTTTTACAAATCCGACTTCAACTTTGTCTCCAAACTTTTCAACAATTTTGTCTGAAATTCCTTTTTCAAATGCGGGCAACTCTACTGGTGCTGCTTCTGGTTTCTTTGGTGCAGGTTTTGGCGGAGGTGATTTAACTTCAGGTTTAGCATCTGCAGGAGGTTTTTCAGTTTCAGTACTCATTATACAAACTTCCTAGCCTTCATTCTCTTGATTTTTTCTTGTAATAACATACATCCTTGAATAAGAGTTTCAGGTCTAGGTGGGCAACCTGGAACATAGACATCAACTGGAATTACTCCGTCAATTCCTGGAAGAACATTGTAAGAATCGAAATACAAACCTCCAGTAATTGCACAAGCTCCCATAGCAATTACATA
>JBOEHF010000045.1:0-2476 GCA_050633805.1 Candidatus Nitrosopumilus sp. | reverse complement strand
ATGATACCAAATCTTTCAACATCATATCTAGGACTTGATGCTGCGCCGAATTCTACACTGCAACAAGCTGTTTCAATGTGGACAGGCCAGAGTGACCAAATTCTACCCCAATTAATGGCATAGCCCAATGGTTTATCAATTGCTTTTTCTAAAATGTCTCCTAACTTTCCGACAAAGACATTTGCATTTTCTGGTGTTACTAAATCTTTAAGCAATTTTTATCCCCTATCCTCGTAAATATGATTTATATAAAAAACTACCAAATTCTTCTTCTCCCTGATTGGTATAACGCAAATGCCATTGCACCAAACATTATAGCTAAAAAGCCCATCATTGGTAAAGTCGCAACCTTTGGAATTTCTAAAAGTGCACTTCCCCATGCATACAAGAAAATTGCCATTACATCAAACACTACAAACATCAAAATATACGGATAATACTGCATCATGAAATGAGTTCGGCCTTCTCCAGATGGAACTTGTCCACATTCCATTGGCAAGAATTTTACTGGATTACTTTTTTTTCGGGGAGAAATCATTCTTGAAATAACTAAAGCTGGAGCCATAGCTACTATACCAAACGCAAACATCAATACAACGGTACTGTAATTGCCCGCTAATTCCCCGACCAATTTAGCTTTTCACCCTAATTTTTGTATAAAAAGGTATGTTTCGATTTTGGATCAAAATTTGAAAAAGATAATTTTTGAAAAGAACTTAATATGATAAGGTCAAATACCGATCATGGCACTAAATGTAGGAGACATTGCTCCAGGATTTGAGTTAGCAGATACTGATTTGAAGATGAGGACTTTGGATGAATTTAAAGGTGGTAAAATCGTTATATCATTTATCGTAGCGGCCAGTTCTCCAGTCTGTGAAGTAGAACTTTGTACATTTAGAGACTCTTGGAAAGAAATTTCTGATATGGGTGCCAAAATTGTAGCAATCAGCAATGATGGACCATTTGCAAACAAGGCATTTGCAGAAAAACACAACTTTAGCTTTCCATTACTAGCTGACTATACCAGTAAAACAATAAGAGATTATGATGTTTTGATGCCAGATTTGCTTCACATTAAAGATTACAATGCTGCTAAACGCTCTGTTTTCATAATTAATGAGGATGGAAAGATTGGTTACCAATGGGTTTCAGAAGATCCATTAAAGGAACCAAACTATGATGAGATTAAAAATTTCTTAAAATAAGATTATTCTAAATCTGTGATAACGTCACCTTTAGCAACAGTTGCACCTTCTTTAATTTTGATGTTTTTCACTGCACCATCTTTGTGAGCCTTTACTGCAACTTGCATCTTCATAGATTCAAGAGTACAAATAACATCGCCTTTCTTTACTGAATCACCTTCAGCAACTGCAATGGAAACAACTTTGCCTGGGATTTGACTCTTTAATGCTAATTGAATACCGCCAGAACCACCACCACCAGAGTTTTTGAAAACAACTTCATCAAAGTGAGTATTCTTGTTAAGTGTAATTGGAACATGGTCAATTACAAGACTCATTTCATTTGTAGCAGCCTCAAGATATTTGGCTTTGTGGAATTGTTGATCTAAGATAAACTCGATGCCTTTTGCATCCATGTTAATGATTCTTAATTGGTGTTCTTTGTCGTTTATCTTAAGTACATAATCATTATTACCCGAGTTTTCAATAATTTTTCCTTCAAATGATTTTTCAATGTCAGTTATCTTATAATCCATCAATCATCAATCCAATTTGTATTTCCATGAAGAATTTGTTGCACCACTGTCTTGAACTCTACTCTTAAAGTATTCAGAGTGAATGATAGCAGCAGCTAAAGCAGCTTCACTTTTCTCTTCTTTCTCTTTCTTAAGATCTTCAGTTAATTTATCAATCATATCATAACGTTTCAAAAAGTCAGTTGAAAGTTCTCCCTTTTTGTATTCTTCAGATTTTAGAATTGTTTTGTAAAGTGGGATAGATGTCTCAACGCCTTCAACATACATGTCATTTAGTGCAGTAAGCATTCTGGTTCTAGATTCTTCAAATGTTGGTCCCCATGTACAGAGTTTTGCCATTAACGAATCATAAAATGGAGATACTGTGCATCCAGGATAAAGGTAAGTATCACATCTAACGTTTGGTCCTGCAGGAATTGTTACGTCTGGGACAGGTCCAGTTGAAGGTGCAAAGTCCAAAAATGTGTCTTCTGCATTAATTCTACATTCGATTGCATATCCATTCATCTTTAGATCTTTTTGTTTGAATGGAAGTGGTTCTCCGTTTGCAATATCAATTTGTAATTTTACAAAGTCTAATCCTGAAACCATTTCACTGATAGGGTGCTCTACTTGGAGTCTTGCATTAATTTCAATAAAGTAAAATTCTCCATTATCTGCTCGTAAGAATTCTGCAGTTCCCAGATTAGTATAATCAACTGCTTCGGCAGCTCTAACTACTAGTTCACCAATTTCTTCTCTTTTTGCATCATC
>JBOEHF010000044.1:1095-8157 GCA_050633805.1 Candidatus Nitrosopumilus sp. | reverse complement strand
GGGCTATACTACAAGGGCACAATTTCTTTGAGTCAAATTGCCAGATTAAAAGTTTCTGTCACGACGTTACATTTTGTAAAAGACTAAATTATACAGTTAAAGTATTTTTTACGAGGGTCTATGGCGCAGCCAGGTAGCGCACCGGACTTTTAATCCGGTTGTCAAGGGTCCGAATCCCTTTAGACCCGCTCTCTTACTTTATTCATTTAATGATTTCATTAATTTGTTTTGTCAGATCATCAATGGACATATTGATTTTATTTTCTCTTTTTGAGACATCAATTCTATACTGATTAATTTTATTGGTTCTGTCAGATATCATGCGTTTTTGTTCATCATAGCCTGACGAACCAAAAGATGTTCTATCTTTTAATGAAGAAACAACAGTGGTGGTAGAAATAATTTTTGAAACAATTTTAGGATCAATATTAGTACCATCCACGGATTTTTTAATTTCAGATATGGTTAGTTTTGAGATAGGTTTTTTAGAAACATGAGCTAATTGAACCAACGTTCCAGAAATTTTATGAGTTACTCTAAATGGGATTCCTTCTTGTACTAATTTCTCAGCAATGTCCAAAGCTATAAGATTACTTGATTCAGTAACTTTTTTCATTTGTTTTTCATTTACCTTCAAAGTAAGAAGAATTGATTTTAAAATTAGTAATGCACTAATGGAGATTTTCGATGTAGACCAAATAGAAGATTTTACTTGTTGTAAATCACGTCCATATCCAGATGCTAAACCTTTGACAGTACTTAAAATTGCAGTTAGATTTCCAATTATTTCTGCAGTTTTACCTCTTGTTAATTCTAAAATATCAGGATTCTTTTTTTGAGGCATTACACTTGAAGGGGAAGTAAATTCATCTGAAAGTTCGATAAAAGAAAATTCCGATGTAGACCAAATTACAAAGTCTTCAGATATTTTACTAAGATTTGTCATTAGAATTGAAATCATTGCAACATACTCTGCCACAAAATCACGAGTGCTTGTGGCATCAATAGAGTTTTCAATAAGACTATCAAAGCCCAACATCTTTGCTGTACTATGTCTATCAATTGGGATACTTGTTCCACCAACAGGTCCTGCTCCAAGTGGGCTTTGGTTAATTCGTTCAAATGTTCCATACAATCTTTCAAAATCTCTTGTTAAAACATCAGCATGAGCTAATAGATAATGCGAAAATAGACCAGCTTGAGCTTGTTGAAGATGAGTATACAATGGCATGATAGTTTTTTGATGTTTTTCAGCCACAGATACTAAGGCTTCAATGGTATCTAAAAGACAATTACATATGATGTTGATATCATCTCTAATTTTCATTCGAATATCTAAAACAACCTGGTCATTACGGGAACGTGCTGTATGCATTTTTCCACCACTTGCCATTCCAGCTTTCTTAATCACTAATGTTTCAATTAGTTCGTGAACATCTTCTGCTCCAGAGGAATCATCAAATTTTTCATTTTTTAAATTCTCAAGTGCATTTAAGATTTTTTTTGCATCATTTTTTGTGATTATGTTTTTTTGAAACAACATCAGGGCATGAGCTTGACTACCAAGAATATCATAAAGAGTAATTTCAGAGTCATCATTAATTGATGAAACATAGTCTAAAGTAACATCACTCAGATCAGTACCAAGACGAGAACGATACATTATCTAACATTCTATAATGGTTATATATAGCAACGATGGTTTTCACGACATGAGCCAAGATATCAAACAGATGCGAGTGAAAATATTTGATGAGTTATCAAAGATTGTAGATCCAGAAATTAACACGTCAATTGTTGAATTAGAATTAATTGATGAAGTTGATATCAACGATAGCAATGTCAAAGTTGATTTGCATTTAACCAGTCCATTCTGTCCAGCAGTTTTTGGTTTTAAGATTTGTCAAGATGTTCATGACAACTTATTGAAAGTTGATGGTGTAAAAGACGTTAAAGTAAATGTCTCAAATCATTTCATGGCTGAACAAATCAATAACCAAGTAAATAATAGTCCTAATCCGAAAAAATTAGGTTAACTTCTAAAACCTAACATGTATCCTCTAAGGAATTGAATTCCCATAGCAGGATCAACACCTTTTGGGCAAACTTGACTACAAGAACCAGCAAAATGACATCTCCAAATACCATGAGAGTCATCAATGATTTTTAATCTAGAATCCTTCCCCTTATCTCTGCTATCAGCAACATAACGATATGCTTGAGCTAATGCTTGAGGTCCAACAAATGAAGTATCAGTTGCCATAGTAGGACATGCTGAATTACACAAACCACATTTGATACAATTTGCAAATTGGATGTATTGTTCAACTTCTTCTGGAGATTGTAAGAACTCTTTTTCGTTTGATTCTAGTTCAGTATCATCACGAATAAGAAAGGGCTGAATTTTATGGTGAGTATCAAATAGTCTTTCAAATTTTACAGCCAAGTCACGAATGACTGGGAAATTATTCATTGGTTCGACTGTTACAACATCTGAATCTAATTCACTAACTTTTGTAAAGCATGCTAATCGAGGTTTTCCATTAATTATCATTCCACATGAACCACAAGTAGCTTGTCTACAAGAATATCTTACAGCAACTGAATGATCATGATGTTTTTTGACATCTAAAATTGCTTCAAGAACGGTTGTCCATTTTTCACATTGTACTGAAAATTCCATAAAACTGCTAGAATCATCTGTTTCTGGATTAAATCTTGAGATTCTAAGTGTGATAGATTTTGAAGTTGGGGAAGAATTTTCAATACTTGAAACTTGTGCCATCTCTATACCATCCCCACATTTGTCATAATAATTGTTCTTGAACCATATGCTATTAATCCAATCATTCCTGCAAGACAGCCATAAGAAACAGCTTTTTCATACATTCTTCCCTGTTTTAATTCTAGTAAAATTACTCTTAGTCCATTAAATCCGTGAACAGCTAGTAAAATCAGAATTAATTCCAGCATGATTGCATATGGAACAAATTTGTAATTTGCAAGTACATTCTCATATTCTAAAGACTCAGCATAGTTCATTGTAAGTCGCATCAAAATATGAACTGCAACTAAAGCTACAGATGCTAAAGCAGTCCCATAGTGAATTTTCATTATTGTGCTTTCTCTCATGTTACTCACCAAACATTACCGCCATACCATACATCATTGCAACTGCTGCAAGAACCATTGCAGAATAAATTCCTATTTTGTGTCTATAATTTTGTGAGGCTGGATCATATGGATAATCAGGTCTAGCAGGTTTTCCTACACCAACTCCTCCATGTCCCAACATCACTCTAATTCCGTTGACAGTATGAAATACACACATTGCAATTACAATGGACATAATGATATGTCCTTCAGTAGTAGAAATCATTTCCATGAATTCATTCCAACCAACTTGTCCTCTTAGGATATTACTTGTTTCGTAAATATGACCAATAAAATATGCTAATAGTCCTAGTCCACTAATTCGCATTAGCAAATATGCTACACGTTCAATTCCAAATCGGCTAGGATTAGCCATTCCTTTGATACCTTCTCTATTATCATCTTGTGGCATCTAATACTTCCTCTCCACTGGCTGATATTTTGTAATTGTAACAGGATGTGTTTTCATAATAGGTCCATTAGGATCATAGTAAGCTAGAGTATGATGTAAAAAGTTAGCATCATCTCGTTTAGGGTAATCGGTTCTAGCATGTGCACCACGAGATTCTTTTCTGTTAATTGCACCAAGTAAAACAATCTCTGCCACTCTAAACATGGAATCAAGTTCCATTACATTTGCAAAATTAGTATTGTATTCTTTGGCTTTATCATCAACATGTTTCCATGTTTGTTGTTTTAGATCACGGATTGTTTTGAGACCTTCAATTAGATTTGTTTCATTTTTGTAAACATATGCTTTATCATTCATTGTATCGGTAAGTTTTTGTCTTACTTCATATGGATTCACATCCCCATTTCCTCTAAAGATACCGTCATAGATTCTCTTCTCTTCGGCTGCTACCAGATGATGAGGCCAAGGATTAGAAAATTCATTATTTTGAATATAGTCAATTGCTAATTCACCTGTGATTTTTCCCCAAACAATACATTCAGAGGTAGAATTTGCACCTAAACGATTAGATCCATGTACACTATTACATGCAGCCTCACCAGCAGCCCAAACACCCTGAATCTCAGTTGCTCCATCGATATCAGTATGAAGGCCACCCATCATATAGTGACAAACAGGTCTAATGTCAAGTAAATCTTTTGCAGGATCAAGGCCTGAAAACTTGATTGAAATTTCTCTAATGCCACCTAATTTTTCTTTAATTTTTTCATCACCAAGATGTCTCAAATCAAGTTTCATACAATCAACACCAGTTTCATGTTTGAATCCTCGACCTTCTTGAATTTCTGTCATAATTGATCTTGATACAATATCACGTGGTGCTAATTCCATTTTACCAGCAGCATATGTTTTCATGAATCGTTCTCCCTTGTTGTTTAGAAGATAACCACCTTCACCCCTTGCACCTTCAGTAATTAAAATTCCAGATGGCAGAATTCCTGTAGGATGGAATTGGACAAACTCCATATCTTTGAGTGCCATACCAGCTCGTAATCCCATATCCAAACCATCAGGTGTTGATGAAAGTGCATATGTTGAAAAGCTGTACAGCCTTCCTGCTCCACCGGTAGCTATGATGAGAGCTTTTCCTTTAATAGTGTAAAATGTTCCAGAACCTAACTCAATAGCAGTAACTCCCATGAATCGTTTTCCATCATGAATTATTGATGTTACAAACCATTCGTTGAGATATTCAATATTTTCAAATTTTTGACATGTATCATACAAAGTTTGCATTTCAAAGAAACCGACTTTGTCAGATGCATATGTTGCTCTAGGAAAACTATAACCACCAAAATTTCTTTGATCAATTCTACCATCGTCTCTTCTAGACCATGGCATACCCCAATGATCTAATTGACGAACTTCTTGTGGCATTTCAACACATAATCTTTCTGCAACATCTTGATCTGCAAGGAAATCACTTCCTTTGACAGTATCATAAACATGTGATTCAATTGTATCACCTTCATCCTCAAAAAGAACAGCAGCTGTTCCACCCTCTGCTGAAACAGAATGAGAACGCATCACTTGAACTTTTGAGACAATTCCAATTTTGAGGTGAGGACCTTTTTTAGCAGCTGCAATAGCAGCTCTTAATCCTGCAAGGCCAGAACCACAAATAATCAAATCAAATTCAAGCGAATCTACCATTTTTCAATAAAACTTACGTTGAGTGGGATAAATATGTAGTAATTACCGTGCATGAGCAAAATGTTAAAATATATCACTAGTGATATCACTAGTGATGATTTCAGAATGGTTTCAAAGAGTAGGAAGCTCAATTCCAAGAGGATTTTCAAGATATTTCATTTTAGAATTATTGAAAAAAACACCTCATACTGGAAAAGAGATTATCGATTATGCAGTAGAGCAAAGTAACGGCATTTGGAAACCATCACCAGGATTGATCTATCCATTGTTAGGTAGATTACTAGATGAAGGACTAATTGAAGAAACTAAAGATGGAAAATATCAACTAACAAAAAAAGGCAAAGAAACATCTGATGATGTTGACAAAATAAATGACATTGTCAAGAAACAATTAGAAGTATTATTCAGATTAGGTAACGTAGGGAGATTTGTTGCGATAGACCTATTAGAAAAAATTTCTGCAATGGGATCTGTTCTTAGTTCTAATTTTGCAAACATGACTGATGAAGAGACAAAGAAATACAGACAATTCCTTGAATCTGAACTAAAAAAAATTCAAGAAAAAGATGTGAAAAAGAAAGGAAAAGAAATCGAGATCGAGTAATCAAAAAATATTGCCATAAAAAACAATATTAATTAAAATCATAAATAATTCAGATAAAAAATACAGATATGAAAAATTTGAAAAGTATGTTAAAATCAAAAAAACCACTTGTAATTCCAGGTGTTTATGATGCACTAGGTGCAAAAATTGCTCAAAAAGTGGGATTTGATGCAATGTTTCAAACAGGTTATGGGACATCTGCAACATTATTTGGAATGCCAGATTACGGATTTATCGGAGCTACAGAAACGATAGATAATGCTAGAAGAATTTGCAGAGCAACATCAGTACCAGTTATTGTAGATTCAGATACAGGGTATGGGAATGCTCTAAGTGTTTGGAAATTAGTAAAAGAGTTAGAATCAGCTGGAGCAGGGGGGATTTTCTTAGAAGATCAAAAATGGCCTAAACGATGTGGACATATGCAAGGAAAAAATGTGGTTTCTCAAGAAGAATACACTGAAAAATTATCAGCTGCAATAGACGCACGAGAAAACAAAGATTTCATCATTGTTGCAAGAACTGATGCAAGAGCAACTAAAGGATTAGATGAGGCAATTGAACGTGGAAAACAAAATAAAAAAACAGGTGCGGATGCTGTTTTTGTGGAAGCCCCAAGATCTTTGGATGAAATGAAAAGAATTGGAAAAGAAATCAATGCACCACTAGTTGCAAATATGATTGAGGGTGGAGCTACACCATTAAATTCTGCAAAAACACTAAGCAAGATAGGATTCAATGTAATTTTATATCCATTATCAGTTTTGTATGCAAATACATTTGCAACAATGAACATTCTACAAGAATTAAAGAAATCTGGAAATACATCAAAGTATAAACAAAAAGTTGTGAATTTTGATCAATTCAATGATTTGGTTGAACTTCCAAAGTTTAGAAAGATGGAGAAAAAGTACGAGAAATCAAAGAAATAATAAAATAAAAAATTTCAAGTAAAGTGCATCTAGTTTGCGTTTTTCTTTACTTCAATTTCTATTGTTGAAACGTTTCTTGTTCTACCGTCTTGTGACTCTAATGACTCTGAGCCAATTTTAATTTCTCCGATAGAGTAGCCTGCATTTTCAGTCTTTCTTGCGATGATTTGAGCTACATCCACAGCACGTCCAATACTGAGTCCTCTAGCTTTGATGTTGACGGATGGTAAGTTTGCCAATTGAATTAG
>JBOEHF010000044.1:0-1075 GCA_050633805.1 Candidatus Nitrosopumilus sp. | reverse complement strand
TTTAAGGATAATTTAAAGCTAGAAGGGTATTTTCAAATTAAATGAAAAAAGTTTGAACCATTATTAACTAGATAGAAGGGATTTGGTTAGAGCTTGGAAAACATTTCAAAAGTTTTAGAATTGGGAAGCAGTAAAGAAAAAATCAAAATTTTAGAAACTTTGGATAATATAGATAATCCAGAAATTTTAGAAAAAATAATCTCACAGTTAGATGATGAGGACATCCAAGTAAGAGGTGAAGCTTTTAGCTCACTTTTATTAAACAAAAAAAAGATTTCAGATTTTTTAATTAAAAATCTAAATGTGACAAACAAAAACATCAGAGGTTTTGCCTCATTAGTACTTGCAAATAGAAATGAAACTTCGGCAATTCCAGAAATAATTAAACTAGCAAAAGATGAGCGCTCCATGGTAAGAGCATGTGCGCTTGGTGCGCTTGGATATCTAAAAGCTAAAGAAGCTAAAGATACTTTCATAGAAGCATTGTCCGATTCCAACATAGAAGTTAAGAAAAGTGCTTTACAAGCAATAATTGATTTAGAAATTCCAATTTCAGAAAAAATTATCAATGACAATTTTAAAGAAAGAGATAACGAAGTTGAAAAAATGATTTCACTAATTAAAAAATAAGTGGACCGGAAGGGATTTGAACCCTCGATCCGATGCATGCCATGCACCTATCCTACCGGACTAGACGACCGGCCCAATAATCAGAATTCTGATTGAACTACGTTTTTCAAATTGGTTATTAACGTTTAGCGGTCTAAAATATAATCGAGTTATGAAATTAACACAATATATTTAAAGTCGCAAATCCTGATTGAATCGTTATGGTAGTAGATAACAAAGCAACTGTTACTTATGTACAATTATTGAAAGAAGATCTTGTAATTATTAGATTAGTTCCAAAAGACGGACCAGTTCCAGAATACAAAGCAGGTCAATTTATTACACTAGGTTTACCAAATCCTGCGGAAAATGGAAAAATTGTAAGGCGAGCTTATTCTATTGCATCTCATCCAGAGAACAGAGATTATGTTGAACTAGTTATTAGATGGGTAAGAAAACCACTTCC
>JBOEHF010000043.1:0-19450 GCA_050633805.1 Candidatus Nitrosopumilus sp. | reverse complement strand
GGTTTTTTCACATATCCAAGTTTTTCAAGAGAAAATTTGTCACTAGAGAAATCATCTATTCCTTGTCCTTTATTTCCAGAGCAAACAAATTGTTCTGTTACAGCTGATGCATCCTTTAACCCGAGTGATTTAAGACGTATACCTTTTTTTCTAAAAATTCCTGACAATGCATGGTTGGTATCGATTTTTTTCTTCTTTAGTTTGTATACGGCATAACCAGATTGATCATTGATGGAATTTTTTATTTTTTGAGAAATCAATTCACTTACTTGAAAATCTTCAGGTTCAACTCTAATTTTTCCCCCAATGCCAGAAAATTCTGTACTGTAAACAAAGATTCCAATTTGAGAATCTAATTGTGGGATCACTCTATTGTCACTGTAACATATTTGCTAACTGCAATATCAGGGGTTTGTGCACCAAGAAGAATTTTGTATGTTCCAGGAATTGCATCTTCTGATGCAGAAATTGTTGTGTTAATTGTTGCAGGAGTCCCAGGAACTAATTGGAATGATTCAGGACTATTTACATCAAGTCTTACATTCAAAAATTCATGACCGGGAGATAAAATCAATGAAACTCCCAATGCTTCATAGTATGGTTTTGGCGACACTACAAAGTTGAATTGTTTTGAGTCTCCAGAGTTGAGAGCAATCTCAGTAGAATCTAATTGAATTTCAAGAGGCAAAGGAACAGAGGTATCAACTACACCAATATTGTTTTCAACCCATTCAGTGAACCATATTTTTTCACCATCGATGGCAAAGTCAAAAATTTGTGCTATACCACAATTATCAGCCATAATCCCATTGCCAGGATCACAGTCCCCCCAATACGGATTCTTCGAAGGGACATTGTATTCCACAAGAGATTGGGATTCAGGGTTCATGACAGAAATATTGTTAGCAGTCTGCTCATTGAAAATAATTCTTCCTTGATCATCTGATTCAATCCAATAAGGTCTTGAAATTGGAGTCTTTACAATACCAGTTTGATTACCATATGAACTTTCTAATGGTACTGATGTGACATATTGTACAAATTCCTCAGTGACAGGATCAAAATTAAAGAATGACGAAGAAGTGGTATCTGCCAACCAAATAGTTCCATCATCTCCAATGACAGCACCATTTGGAGTAAGTAACGTTACAGGTAATTGATAAATCTCGATATAATCTTCACCAGGCAAAAATTCTATTCCAGATTTTTCAACAGTAGAACTGTATCCTTCATGATCAAATTTTACTAGAACACCACCTTGCTGAAATAGCCAATTAGTATACCAAACATTGTTGTTTTCATCTATTGTAAAATCAGCAGTTACAGAACCATCTATAGGAGAAGGCACGCTAAGATATGTTACATCTTCTGTAGGTTGACCAATATCAAAAAATGTTAATTTGTTTCCAGTAAAATCATTAATGATAATTTTAGAGCCATCTACTTTTAGTCTTTGAGGTAAAGAATCTCCTTCGGAAGGATAACCAATTCTATCATACGTCTCATCAATTGTTGAAAATTTCCATACAGAATCAAAAGATTCATCAGTATACCAGACGGAACCGTCAGGTGCATAATCAATTCCCCACATCATTGAACGACCACCTGGTGGCCACAACAAATTTTCATATTCAGTAAAAGTTTCAGTAACAGGATCAAATTTTGCAATTTTTCCAGTATTACTTTCAACAAACCAAACATTTCCATCATAGTCAGTTACAATTGCCAGAGGGTTAGTACACGGAGTAGGGATCGAATATTCTTGAACATAATCAGTAGACTTAGCATCACTTGAACCACAAAACTGAGCTTGTTGTTCAAATGGAAAATTATCTGCAGGAGTTCCAGTGTTTGTCATCTCAGGATTATTTCCAGGGTCTACTCCAGGAAATGCAATTACAACACCAGAGGTTACCATGATTCCACCTAGGAAAAGAAATGCCATAATTCCTTTGGTTTGCTTTTTCACAAATTTTCTCACCAGATACTGTTAATATCTTATTCCCAAAAGGATTAAGATTAGAGTAGTTTTAGATCACCAGTTATTTTATCAATTAAATTCTCAGGTGCAGGTCCTATTGAAATACAGGTTGTAGTTCCAGGTGCTAATTGAGTATGACCTGCATCAGAAACTTCAGACCAAGGTAAGTTCAAATCAATTGCATGTCTTTTTACTTCTTGCAATTCCTTGATTCCTGAAACTTTGACAACAACTTTCTCTTGTCCTCCCCACCATTGTTGATACCATTCAGGATGAGATTTTCTAACATGCTCTGCTCCAAGAACACAAGCATGGCCAACTTGGGCTGCAATCTTCCCCTTCCCCATATCAAGATCAGTTCTTACAACAATCACTTGTTTGATATCGCCCATGATATAATCAAAAATAGGCTTAATGAAAAACTTTTGAATTAAATAATTGACAAAGAAACAAAATCCGTGAACTTTGACGTAGCAATTGCAGGAGGAAGTGTTGCAGGGTTACTATGTGCAAGGGGAATTGCTTCAAAAGGATTTTCAGTTATTGTGATTGAAGAAGATTACGAGATCGGCACTCCAGAACACTGTGGAGGGCTAGTAAGTTTGGCAGGATTAGGGGAGTTAGGAATAATTCCATTTAGAAAAACATTTGATCATTTAGTAGAATCTGCAGAGATAACATCACCAAATGGAAATAGTTTTACGATTAATTCAAAAAAACAAAAAGTGGTTGAGATTAGCCGTAGAGAATTGGATAAACAAATTGCTTTTCAAGCTCAAAAAAATGGCGCAGTAATTAAAGTTAGAACTAGTTTTCAAGAACTAACAGACACAGGAATTAGAACCAATGAAGAAAAAATTGATTGTAAAATTTTTGTAGATGCCAGAGGAGTGTCATCATTAATTCATAAAGATAGAACAGGAATTATATCATCAGCTCAGTATGAAATCTATGCAGGTTGGATAAAGAAAGGCAAAGTAGAAGTAATTTTTGATCAAGAAAAATATCCAGGATTTTTCGCATGGGTAATTCCATCAGGTGAAGGTAAAGGTAAGGTTGGAGTCGCAGGAAGAGGAATTAAAGTTGCAAATACGCTGGAAAATATTCTTAAAGACAAAGGAGAGTTTTCTACAATTAGAAAAATTTTTGCACCAATCTGGATTAAAGGTCCTATCAAAAATTTTGTAGAAGGTAAAACAGTAATTGTAGGTGATGCTGCAGGACAAGCAAAACCAACTACAGCAGGCGGGATATTCACTAGTGGAATGGGAGGAGTTTATGCAGGACAAGCAATTTCAGAATTTTTAAAAACTAACAACAAAGAAAATCTTGAAAAATATCAAAAAAGATGGACTGAAAGATTTGGAAAAGAATTTGAAAAGCAACTTTTGGCAAGAAAAATGTTGGAGCGAGTTGACAATAATACAATCAACAAATTATTTGAGACAATCACACCGGAAATGATCAAAGAAATTTCAGAAAAAGATGATTTTGATTTTCACACTGGATCAATTGTGAAATTATTAGGATTGAAGGGTTCGATTAAAACTGCTCAAACCCTAATTGGCGGAGAAATTAAAAAATTACTCAGTTAAGACGTGCATAATTTCTAAGGAAGGTATAAATGATGTTTACAGAAAATCGGTGTATGTCTTCTACTATTTCATTACCGACATGCAGTTGCTGTCATAGACATATTATGCCTAATGATAAATGTGTAAAATTCAATTGCCCTAGTTGCGGTGCAGATTTAATTTGGAGATGTCAAAGTTGCAGAGAAGCAGCAAGAAACTACACTTGCTCCTCATGTAACTTTCAGGGACCTTAGAATTATGGCTCAATTACTATTTGTCACAAAAATTCTTCCTAAAGGAATGGAAGTCAATTTGGACGAATTGGCGGAGACAATTAAAAACACATTACCAGAAGGGATGTCATTGAAGAGACACGCAAAAGAGCCATTGGCATTTGGTTTAGAATGCATCAAGGCAGAATTCATTTTAGAAGATAAAGAAGGTCAAAGTGATGCTCTTGAGAACATGATCAAATCCACCCCAGGAGTAAGTGAATTTGAAGTTCTTAACATGAGTAGAATGTCAGTTGACATGAAATAGGTGATTTTTTGGTACGCAAAGAAGAGCCTTTGCAAATGAGAATTGGAGAAGCCAAACAGCGAGATGTAGGTAAGAAACGTGCTCGTATCGGTCCAGATGCTATGGATTTTCTCAAAGTTACACCAGGTGACATTATTGAAGTGATGGGTTCAAGATCTAGTTGTGCAGTTGTTTGGCCAGTTGATGAAGATGAAAAACTGCCAGATGTTATCAGAGTAGATGGACAAACAAGAAAAAATGTCGGTGCATCACTAAATGACTTTGTAAAAATTAGAAAAGTAACGTCGAAATTTGCAAAAACAGTTTCTTTAACTCCAGTAAATGATTCAGTTACAGTTGATAAAGAATTTACAGATTTTGTCAAAAACAGATTGAAAGGATTGCCAATCACTCATGGCGATGAGATTTCAGTAATGATTTTAGGAAATTCAATGGACTTTAAAATTACAAAAACATCTCCAAAAGGAGTAGTCAAGATAGATAGAACAACAAATCTTAACATTTCAACAGAAACATCTGTTGATAGAAAGGTTCGAGTGACATATGAAGAAGTTGGAGGGTTAAGACAAGAAGTCAAAGCAATGAGAGAGATTGTTGAACTGCCATTAAAACATCCAGAATTATTCGCAAGATTAGGAATTGAACCACACAGTGGAATTTTGCTTTACGGCCCACCAGGTTGCGGAAAAACATTGCTTGCAAAAGTAATGGCAAGTGAATCAGAAGCTAACATGTTCCCAATTAACGGTCCTGAAATCATGAACAAGTATTACGGAGAAACAGAAGCAAGGTTAAGAGATATTTTCAAAGAAGCAAAAGACAATTCTCCAAGCATCATATTCATAGATGAAATTGATGCCATTGCACCAAAAAGAGAAGAAGCATACGGAGATGTAGAAAAAAGAGTTGTTGCACAATTATTAGCACTAATGGACGGTCTAAATGATAGAGGAAACGTAATTGTTCTTGGAGCTACAAATAGACCAGATAGTGTTGATCCTGCACTAAGAAGACCAGGAAGATTCGATAGAGAATTTGAGATATCAGTACCAAATGAAGACGAAAGGCAAGAGATTCTAGAGATTCACACCCGAGGAATGCCAATCAGTGAAGACATTGATCTTAAGGATTTGTCATCAGAATTACATGGATATACTGGTGCAGACATTAAATCACTTTGTAGAGAATCGGCACTAAAATCAATTAGAAGATACATTCCAGAGATTGATTTAGAGACTGAAAAGATTCCATCTGAAGTATTGCAATCTATGCAAATCAAATTAATCGATTTCTATGATGCAATGCACGAAGTAATACCTACAGCAATGAGAGAATTTTATGTTGAGAGGCCAAAAGTATGGTGGCAAGATGTAGGAGGGTTAGACGAGGTCAAAAAATCACTTTCAGATAATCTCATAATGGCAATGAAAGAGCCAGGGAAATTTACCAAAATGGGAATAAGGCCACCAAAAGGAGCTTTGATTTACGGTCCACCAGGTTGCGGAAAGACACTACTCGGACGTGCACTAGCTACTGAAACGGGTGCAAACATGATTTTAGTTCGTGGACCAGAAATTCTTTCTAAATGGTTAGGCGAATCTGAAAAAGCAGTTAGAGAAATTTTTAGAAAAGCAAAATCATCATCACCATGTGTGGTGATATTTGACGAGTTAGATTCTATTGCAAAGTACAAATCTGGAGAAGGTGGAAGTAGTGAAACAATTCTAAGCCAACTACTAACAGAGATAGAAGAAGGAATTTCATCACGAGTGGTAGTGATTGGAATTACAAACAGACCAGATATTTTAGATAATTCTCTACTAAGAACAGGAAGATTAGACCTAGTTCTTTATGTTGCCCCTCCAGATGAAAAAGGAAGATTAGAAATCATTAAAATTCTTACAAGAAAGATGCCACTAGCAAGCGATGTAAAATTGCAAGAGATAGCAGTAGCTACTCAAAATTATACAGGAGCAGATTTAGCAGCATTGTGCAGAGAAGCAGCAGTGGAGGCAATGAGAAAGAACTCAATAAAAATTTCTAATCATGACTTTGCAAATAGTTTGAAACAAGTCAGACCATCCATTACTAAAGAAGTAGATCAGTGGTACAATACAGTAAAGGAAAGTATATCTAACGTGGTACCAAAATCAGGAGATAAATCATTCTACGGATAAAAAAATGGCAATACCAATAAGAAACACAGTATTTGATAAGATAAAAGATTCAAAACGTCTAACAGATGTAGAGCTTTTCAAAAGTTTAGTCAAAGATGGACATGTTATTGCAGAAGACAGATTCAACAAAATTCTCTTAGATTTAGAAATTCTAGGGCTAATCACAGTCTCATGGATTACTAAAGATGAACGCAGAATAGAAGTAGTTGTTGTTGAAAAACCAGTTGATAAAATTCAAGAGCAAGTAAAGGCAACAGAAGAAAAAGATTACGAAGCTAGTTTCCCAGGCGCAGATAAATAATTTTTAAAACAAAGGAATATGGAATGCCGCATCTAATGCAACAGCAACAAAAATTATTGTTAGATAAGGGGCAGTTACTTTGTATGCCTTCCATGCAAATTCAGAGGTAGGGGTCTTTGTCAATTTGTAATGGTATACGAGCATCAACCCTCCAGAAACAATTGCAATTACAGTGTAAACTAATCCCATGCCATCGGGAATAAATGAAAGGATCAAAGAGTACGGAATTAAGATCAGAGTGTTTCCTAAAATGAATTTTGATGTTTTCTGCATACCGATTACTACTGGAAGCATAGGAACTTCTGCTTGAGCATATTCATCTTTAATTTTCATTGCAAGACACCAAAAGTGAGAAGGAGTCCAAACAAAAACTAAGAATCCAACTAAGAAACCTAAAAGATCCATACTACCAGTAGCTGCTGCCCATCCAGCCCAAGCTGCAGCACTACCTGCAATACCTCCGATTACAATGTTTGAAGTGTTTTTTCGCTTTAACCAAACTGTATAGATAATTACATATGAGAAAATTCCAACTGCAATAAAGAATGCAGATACTGCGTTTAATGCAAAATAACCATAGATTACAGATATGCAACTTACAGCCAATCCATAAATCAAAACATTGGATGCTGCCATCCGTCCAGAAGGTATTGGTCGTGAGCTAGTTCGGCCCATTTTAGGATCAATATCTTTGTCATAATAGTGATTTAATGCACTTGAACCAGCAGATGCCAATGCACCTGCAATGATAATATGCATATATGCCCAATAACCAAGTTCAGGGGCACCTGGAACTAGTTTACTAGCAGCATACATGGATGTGACTGCAGTTATTACTAAAAGTACAACAATTCTAGGTTTTGATATCTCCAGTATTTCATTAAATCCCAATTCAATCTATCCTATTCCAAAGCCATTTAATTTCTTCGTCCATAAGATCCCTATTATTTCGCAAGGAATAAGTATCTCAGTCCTATCAGCTATCTTAAATGAGTAATTGGGACCTCATGATGCCAGGAATGGGACTTACAGCTATAGGATTAGCTGGTCTTACATTATCATATGCTGGCCTTGCTCACACATTCATTGACGGTATGCATGCTTTAACTGGCCTTACCATGTTTATAGGATTAATCTTTCTTGGAGCAGGCATACTAGACGGAGGGGTCTCTACAAGTAACAGGGCCAAAGCAACAACTTTGGTAATTTTGTCAATAGCATTAGGATTTGGAATGTTCTCGTTAACCATGAATACATCAAACTATACAGTTACCATTGCAGGAATTTTAATGGGAATTGCGTTTCCTGCAATCATAATTTCATATCTGTATATGAAACATCCAGAAGTAGCAAAACCCATTGGTGCAATAGTTTCAATGGCATCTGCAGTGGGAATCATTATGTGGATATCATTTGGAATATTTTCAGCTCCCGACACATACATGATTCCACAAGCAGTAGTTGAGGAACCAGAAGAAGATTTGACACCAGCAGGGCCAACATTTGCAATAGAAATTCTTGCAGACTCAGNNAGAAGGAAATCCAGATTATGATCCAGATGTTGCAACAGTACCACAAGGACATGTGATTGAATGGACTAATGCAGACACACTTCCGCACACTGTAACAAGTTCATCAGACATGGGAGATACGTTTGATTCTGGAATGATTGGAGCAGGTGAAGTTTACATTTTAGACACCAATGATTTAGAAGCAGGTGAATACGAATACTTGTGTATAGTACACCCATGGATGGTTGCAACGATAATTATTGAAGCACCAGCAGAACCAACCAAAGTTTTGATTCCTTTAGGAGCTGCAATTCCTGCAGATGATCAACTTTACTATGACCCAACAGTTTTAGATATCACAGTTGGAACAACTGTACTTTGGGATAACGTAGATAATACAATGCATACTGCAACATCAGGTACACCAGATAGTGGAGCTGATGGAGTATTTGATTCAGATATCATGTCTGAAGGAGACACATTTGAATTCACATTTACAGATGCAGGATCTTATGATTACTATTGTATTTTACATCCATGGATGATTGGAACTGTTAACGTAGAATAGATTTGCATAAAATCAAATTATCACAAACAGATAAAAAAATTCTCTCAGAATATTCAGAAAATCAAAAACCAAATGAGTCATGTGCATTGTTATTTGGCAAAGACGACACAGTCAAAAATCTTTTTTTGACAGAAAATATTGAAAAATCACCTGTAAACTTTACAATTTCAAACAAGCAATTAATCGAAGGATACAGAATTGCAGAGGAAAAAAATATGGAAGTGATAGGCATATTTCACTCACATCCAGATTCAGAGGCATATCCATCAAACACAGATAAAAAATTCATGCAAAGCAATCCAGTTGTATGGATAATTTATTCAGGAATTAGCAAAAATTTTAGGGCATATTTCCTTGAATCAGAGATAGTAGAAATTCCAATTGAAGAATAATTCAAGATTTTAGACTAAATGTTGCCCTTTCACTATGGACATTCTCTAAAATTGTTTTATCAGGAGATATGATTTTTCCAATAATATTGACAGGAGATGCTGGAGTAATTTCTCCAGGTTTTCCAATTGGAGTAGGACCATAAAACAAACAAATTGCTTTTCCAGTTGGCCAGTATGCAACATCAAACAGATTTACAGGAGACTTTGCATTTTCTTCGGGTTGTGAAATTGGAGATTTTGAAGTATAGATTTCATCACCCCAAACATTAAGATCAACGGTAAAGGGTAATTTTTCAACAAAATCTCGAACTGTTTTTGGCGAATTAGCATCATCTAATTCCAATTGTATGTTTGATGAATTTGGAATTTCAATCTCAATTGAATGCTTCATGATGATTCATGATCTTTGAAATAAATATCCCTTTTTTTAATTACATTCATGGAAATTCACGTATACGACACCTATGTCAAAGCAGCAGATGGTCACACCATGCACTTTGATGTAATTACTGGTGAAAAAGATCACGATAAAGCCATCACATATGGTAAAGAGTGGTTAGCATCCGTCGGTGAAGGAGAAGCAGAGATGACAACAAACGAATGTCAATTCTGNNCCAGAGCCTGTAGAACAGGCAATTAAGGAAAAAGGCTACTTTATCCAAAAGATGGAAGGCTGTCCTTAATCATTTTTCCTTTTTATTCAAAAACATATTTTTACATTAATCATTATGAAATAAGACATGTCTGATACGAAATATTCAAAGTGGACTGTAGAAGGAGACAAGAAAACAAAATGGATATGCGGATGTTTTCAAACAGCTGATGGATATTTCAAATTCTGCGATGCTCACAAAGGTACTTTGCAAAAAGCTATTCAAGCTCAAATTGATGAATTGGACATGACTCTAATTGTAGAAGATTAAATAGAAATTATTGCAACAAATGCAGATACGAATACAATTGTGTTTTGTAATTTGATTACAGTGTTTGATGCAGGACCAGCAGTGCCTTTGTAAGGGTCTCCAAAGATATCATCAACTACTGCAACTTTGTGAACTTAAGATCCTTTTTCTCCCATGGAATTTCTGCGATAAATGGGAGAATTTCATCTATTCCATGAGACACTTTGTTTGCCCAATTCCGGGAAATATGAATCAAATAGAAGCGATCTTACTTCTTTTCCGATATGGAGAAAATGTTTTTCCTCTTAGCCCTTGCCTCACCAACTTGTTGAATCGTTTTCCATGAGCAAGATATGGAAATCTCATGTGAATCAACTCATGTACAATTGTATTTTCAAGAGTCTTTTCATCAGGAATTTTTCTAACATTAATGAAAACAAGATTATGCAAAAGATAAGAAACCCCATAATACTTGTATGCAGATGTACGTCTGCCCTCAGTCATTTCTTTTGGAGCATCTAGTACCTCTTTGGTTGTTAGGAGAATGTGTGGTTCGGGGATTGAAAAACGATTAGAGTAAATTCCAACTTTTTCTAAAATTTGCAATCTAAGTTCAGGATCGAGTTTCACAGTTTCCCATCATTGAATCGGCGTATATCTTGAAATGTCAATTGTTGTGCAAAGTTTGGTGTATTTTGATTCTGTAAATTATGAATTAATAGGGTCAGAGGTTATAGTGGGGTAATCATCAATCATACAGCCACCGTCTCATCACGCCCCGATTATTCCATTAAATCAAGTAGTGTTTGTACTTTATTTCTAATTTCTGGAGTAACCTTCACTAAAACTAATCCCTCATGGGGTTGACCATACATTACTATAGCATTTTCAGGTGCATGAATGCATACTGGAAGTACTAACAAGTCTTCTTCACCATCTACAAAAATCCTCACAGGTGATTGCATAGTGAATGCTTTTTTGATTAAAGAGATACTTTCAGAAGTAATTTCTGCTGCAGGGTTTTTCACACTCAATTCAGTTGCATTTTTTAATTTTGGAGTCTCTCTTTTTTCTCGTTTTTCCTGTCCATCTATGATTTGTAATGAAGGAGTCAAATCAAAGTCAATCATTTTTTCGGTTGTGCGGTCACCAACAGTAATGATATACGAATTTCCTGAAAGGTGTTTTTGAATTTCATCTTTGTTAGTGTGATTTTCAGGTATGAGTATCCCTAGAGGGATTTTCATTTGGTCTCTAAGAGAATCAGGTAGTTTCACAGGAATCAGAATTAGTTTGTACTTGTCTCAGAGGTAGATTCTTCACCAGAATTTTCAGATTCCATCTCTTCTTGAAGTTTGGCAGCAATGATACTACATTGTGCAGCGATATTTTTTGCACTGATTCTAAATGCTTCGGCACTTGGAGAATCAGGATTTGTAATCATAATCGGTTTACCTAAATCAGAACCTGCCATGATTCCAGAATTTAATGGAATTTCACCTAAGAAAGGCATGTTAAATCTTTCACTGATTTTCTTTGCACCGCCTTCGCCAAAGATGTAGTGTTTGTCATCACAGTTTGGACAAATAAAGTGACTCATATTTTCAACAACTCCAATAATTGGGACATTTAGTTTTTCAAACATTGAAACTGCTTTAACAGCAACATCACTTGCAACGTCTTGAGGAGTTGTTACAACAAGTATCCCTGTGATTGGAATAGTTTGTGCAAGTGTTAGTGGAATATCACCAGTTCCAGGTGGAAGATCCACAATCAAATAATCTAATTCAGACCAATTAGTATCAACTAGAAATTGTTTTAAGATTCCAGAAATAATTGGTCCACGATAAATTGCAGCTTGATTGGATTGATCAGCAAAGAAACCAAATGAAACAACTTTGAGTCCATTTGAGTCTGCTGGTTGTAATTTGTTATCTTCAACTTCCATGAACCCATCTTTCATACCAAGCATTAATGGAATACTAGGTCCATAGATATCAGCATCTAACAAACCAACTTTAGCTCCTGATTCAGATAATGCCAAAGCTAAGTTTAATGAAACAGTTGATTTACCAACTCCACCTTTTCCACTTGCAACACCAATGATATTTTTGACAGTTGCCATTCCAGTATCATCATCTAGTGAACGTCCTTCCATGACTTTGGCAGTCACATTCAAATCAAAATTTTTCAAGTCAGAAAGTTCAGCAATTGCTTTTCTAACATCATCTTCAATCTCAACATTGAAAGGACATGCAGGAGTTGTTAATTCTAAAGTAAATTTGAGATTTCCATCATTTAGCTCTAAATCCTTAATCATGCCCATTGATACGATATCTTTTTTCAGATCAGGATCAATTACAGTACTGAGTTTTTCTAAAACTTGATCGATTCCAACCATTGCGTCAAAAAGTCAGTTTACTTTATTTAAACATAAGTTAGACTGGAAAAAAATTGGCATTAATTTCAAAAATATGAAAAATCTTTAGAAATTTGAGCCTAAAATCACCTAAACATTCATAAATTGAAATTCGAGAAAAAATGTACATTTGTTTTCCATATCTACCCTAGTTGATGTTGTTAGGATTCCTCCAAGCTTGTTTGGAACTACACTCAAAAAAGCAGCAGTAAACATTCTCAAAGAAAAGTACGAGAGTATGATTAATGCAGATTTAGGATACATCATTATGATTTTAGATGCCAAAGTTGACGAAATGGGAAAAATGATTGCCGGAGACGGTGGAACATTCCATAAAGTCGAATTTGAAGCATTGACATTCTATCCAAAACTACAAGAAATCGTTCAAGGTGAAATTGTAGACATTACAGACTTTGGTGCATTCGTAAGAATTGGACCAACTGATGCATTACTTCACTTGTCACAAGTGATGGACGATTATCTTAAGAGTGATGTAAAATCTGGAATGATTTTAGCAAACCAAAGTGGCAGGACACTCAAAGTAGGTTCTACACTTCGTGCAAGAATTACTGCAGTATCATTAGGAAAAGCTGCTGCAATGGGCAAGATTGGAATTACTTGTAGGCAACCATTCCTTGGTGCAGACGAATGGATTGTAGAAGAAATTAAGAAAGCCGGCGGTGGCAAAGAGCCAGCAAAGGAAGAAAAAGTAGAGGCTAGTTAAAATGGCACGAGAAATGGCATGCCGCAAATGTAAACATGTTACAACTCTAAAAGTATGTCCAAATTGTAAATCATCAGACTTGACACCAGATTGGAACGGAGTTGTACTAGTAGTTGATCCAACAAATTCAGAAATCTCAAAGACATTAGGAATTACTACCAAAGGCAAATACGCAATCAAAGTAACATAAAATCTTTAAAATCACATTAACATTCAATCATCATATTGGCATTTAATTCAAAAAAGCAATTATCTCAATTTCTTGCTGAAGACATAGGTAAAGGAGACATCACTAGTAAATTACTACCAAAGAAAAGAATTTCAGTCAGAATAATTTCTCGTGAAAATGCAATTGTTGCAGGTACATTGCATGCAAAAGAAATTTTTAAACAAAAAGGATGCAATTCCAGAATCTTGAAAAAAGATGGCTCAAAAATAAAACCAGATCAAACAATTATGGTCATCACAGGAGATGCAGGAAATATCCTAACATGTGAGAGAACTGCATTAAACTTGCTTACAAGAATGAGTGGAATTGCCACTCAGACAAATGAACTTGTAAAAAAGATTCCAAAGAGAACTAAACTCTATGCTACAAGAAAAACTGCCCCAGGGCTCAGATATTTCGATAAGGAAGCAGTTGAGATTGGAGGAGGCAAAAAACACAGACTTAGACTAGATGAAATGGTCATGATTAAAGATAATCATATCGCAGTGGGAGATTCGTTACTATCTCTGATTAAAAATGCTAAAAGAAAATACAGAAAATTTGAGGTAGAAGTTGAAAATACACCAGATGCAGTACTTGCAGCAAAAGAAGGCGCCACAATAATTATGCTAGATAATTTTACACCTGCTCAAATCAAGAAAACAATTCAAGCTCTTAAAAATCAAAAATTAAGAAATAAAGTAATGCTAGAAGCATCAGGGGGAATTAGCTCAAAGAACATCTCAAAGTATGGTCAAACAGGAGTAGATATTATTTCTGTAGGAAATATTACAAATTCTGTTAAAGGAATTGACATGAGTTTGGAAATTTAAGAATTAAGATGAGTTAGTAATTCAGATACAGATTTGTTTTTAGGATCAATCTCTTGAATTTTTTCACAGCACTGTATTGCCCGTTTATTTTCACCTAGTTTTTGGTGTGAGTATGCTTTTAGCAACAATGCGTCAACGTCGTATGCACCAATTTCAAGAGATTTATCAAGGTATGAAATTGCAGTTTTGTATTTTTTCTTTAGATAGTAAATTCCACCCATTGTAAATAATGCATCATGGTTATTGGGAACTTTGCGGATATATTCTGTGCCTGATTTGAGGGCATCATCATATTTTTTTTGTTTTGCAAGTTTTTTGAATTCTTTGAATTTTTCAGCATTCTTTTTTAGATTAGGATCTTTTGGAGTTCTACTAAATAATCCAACCAAAACAGTCACACACAGTTTAACTTATTGCAAGCATTCTATCTATGGCCAAACGAGCTTTATCAGCAATTTCTTTTGGAACAGTTACAACATTTTTTTCATTTACCAGTGCATCATGAACTTTTTCAAGAGTAATCATTTTCATGTATTGGCATTCTGCTTTTTCAGATGCTGGAACAAATGTTTTTTCAGGATTTTGTTGTCTCATTCTATACAAGATACCAGTCTCAGTTGCTACAACAAAGTTCTTTGCTTTAGAATCCTTGACATGATTTAGCATACCTTCAGTAGAAAGAATTGAGACTTTTTTATCATCATAACTTCCATCTGCAACATCATACATCATAGGAGTAGTACAACTGCATTCAGGGTGTATAACAAATTCAGCATCTTTCATAGATTCGAGTTTTTTTGTAACATCTTCAGGAGTGATTCCTGCATGGACGTGACATTCGCCAGCCCAGATATGCATATTTTTTCTTCCTGTCATTTTTGCAACATAAGATCCTAAGAACATGTCAGGTAAAAACAAAATCTCCTTGTCTTCAGGAATTGCCTTTACAACATTTACTGCATTTGATGAAGTACAACAATAATCAAGTTCTGCTTTAATTTCTGCAGTGGTGTTTACATATCCAACTGCAATTGCACCTGGGTGTTGTTTCTTCCAATTTCTTAATTCATCAACAGTAATTGAATCAGATAATGAACAACCAGCTTCTAAATCAGGAAGAATTACCTTTTTTTGAGGACTAATAATTGCAGCAGTTTCTGCCATAAAGTTAACACCACAGAAAAGAATTGTTTTTTGTGGTACTTTTGCAGCTTGTCTTGATAATCCTAAAGAATCACCAGTAAAATCAGCCAGGTCTTGAACCTCAGGAATCTGATAATTATGTGCTAAAATTACCACATCTTTTTCTTTTTTTAGTTTCAAGATTTCTGCTTTGAGGTCAGAGGCTTGTTGTACTAGCATAGTTCATAGAAAATTGCGGGAGTATGGATTTAAAGAATGGGAAATAGTCCAGAATTTTCAGAAAAATTGGTAAATGTGGCAATTATTGCCATATCACGTTCCAATTTGAATATCATTAGAACAGTATTTTTTCAATGTTTCAATTGCAGACAAAATTGCCAATCTGCTGGTCTTCGGATTGTTTTCATCAGGGTAATTCTCTATAGTAAAAGTCATCTTTCCAAATTTTCCTTCAGCCACAATGTGGTGAGTATTTTTGTCAGTATCAGGGTCTGCAATAATTTTAACACCAGTTTTTTCACTTCCAATTCCAGTCAATGAAAACAATGCAGCTACATTGATGTTTGCAGGAAACAAAGAAACTGCTTCTTTTGCAGTTCCTTCAAAGATCACAGTTGGGAAACGGATTTCATCTAAATTAACTTCAGAGTTTTCAAAAAACTTTGCGGTCTTTAGTGAACGAGGATGTTTTGTTGTTGTAATTGTAAGGAATTCAAGTTCATCCTTTACAGCTTTTATTCCATCAAGCCCTGCAATTGCACCAGACGGAAGATAAATTGTTTTTTTGAAATGATCACATGCGTCAAACAAAATATCATAGATCGATTCATCTAGTAATGCACCAACACTCATGATCATCAGATCTTTTTTGTTTTGCAAAACACTCAATGATGCATCCTTTACAGCATCTTGAGATGCTGCTTCAACAACAATGTCTATAGGGTTTGAAGACAATAAATGGGAATTCTCAACAATTTCAGGTTTATGGGTTAGTTTTTCAACCAATAGTGCAGATTTTTCCTCAGAGTCATCAAAGACATGGGTTAGTGTTGCAGGAATTTTTCCAGAATCAATTGCAAGTGCTATTTGGGTACCCATAGCACCACAGCCTAACAAACCAATTCGTTTCAATCAAATATACTTGAAAATATCACTTAATTAATTCTAGGTAAACTATTTCCAGAAGAGAATTTCCTAGCAAAAAATACCAATCCTACTATAGAAATTGCTAAAATCAAAGTCGCATAGGCTCCAAATTCAGGAATAACTCTCGTTCCAATGATTTCAATATTTTTGGCATCCACATCAATTATGAATCCAACAACATGATCTGTTGGAAATTTCATCAGATCATAGCGAGTATCAACACCATCAACTAGTACAGTAAATTTTTCATTTTCAGCGTAAAGTACTTCATCAGGCACTCTAACCCAGAAATCAGTTTTTCCAGGAACTGATTCCATGACAATTTCAATGGATTTATTTTCTTGGTTGATATTCATAGATGACAAAATTGGATAAGACGTATTAGAGCTCATATCATCAAGACTCCCACGATATCCATAGTAGATATCATATGATTTTTCATCAAAGGTAAAAGTTACTTTTTCTGATTCCAATTGAGAGATGTCAAGGTGTTGGGCATATGCATCAGGATTAAAGATATGCTCAGCATATGCAAATGTTGATACAGGAATTATCAAAATTGCCGATAATACTAGCAGTATTTTTATCATGAATGATTAAGTGGGATTATCAAATATAATAAAATGGCAAATTCTCAATTATGATTATTTCGTATCAGATGAATGCGTTTGATTCATTCTTAATCTTTTTAAGAAAAAAATTTAACGGATAATTATGAAACACGGTCAAAATATTATTTTCATTTTATTATTTTCAATTCTAGTTTTAGGTATAGGATTTCCTGTAAATGCTCAAATAGAATCACCAAAAAAACAGTTGAAATTAGGAATATCTCCAGAAAACATAATTTGTAAAACAGGATTGGAATTGGTAATCAGGGCAAACGGTTTTCCTGCCTGTGTAAAGCCAGAAACTGCAGAAAAGATGCAAAAATTAGGCATTCTAGGTACTGGAATAAAATTTACAGATTTGAACAAAGTCAATAAATCAATCCAAGCTACAGAAAAAGAAATTTCGACAGTCCCTGCATCAGATATGACAATTGTGAATTTTTACATCACAGATCATGATTTGAATATTGCACATAGTGGAGTGGAGGTGATTCCAACTGAAGGGTTGTTTGAATTTACAATCAACGGAATTCCAATTGAGGGTCCAGAAAAAATGATTGAGACAGGTCCTAACACGGGACAATTTTACATTAAACTAGAATTACCTGAAACAATCAACGGCAAACAGTTAAGTCAAGATGACATTGTCTTGATAAAATATTTGGATGAATCAGATTATTCAGGAGAGCAAAGAGTTTTAGTAAAGTCAGTTACACTAACTAAAACATTTGCAAAATTGGAAACATTTGGCGGAGGATCTAGAATAGGACACGACTTTATTGTTAGAATTTATGAACCAGATGCTAACAGAGATACAAAAAATGAAGACAAGATTCCTTTGAGAGAATTAGAGTACAGAGGAGATGGTGGAATCAGAGTCACATTAGAGAATCCAAAATTTGATGCAAATTCACCATACCTAATTGAAACAGGACCTAACACAAGTACATTTGAAGTAAAGATCAAAATTCCAAGAGAATTAGATGGGAAAACGGTCCACATCGGAGACAATTATGAAATTAGATACATTGACAGAAGCACACCTTCTGGAACTGAAGAAAAAATAATTTTCAAAGGAAGGATTGGCTAAATGGATCAGTTTTGTCAAAGTTCAGTATAACCTAAAGATTTTATTCAAACCTACAAAGTATTGTTGTGCTCAATACAGTCTACAAAGATGCAATCATCAATAGAGACAAGATGCTCTCAATCCTGAAAGGCCCAAAGTATGAACAAATTTTACAGAAAGCACGAGATAATTGGGTAGAGTTTACGCCTACAAAAGAAGAGGCTGTTACTGCAGGAATAGATTCCAGTTTCAACAATACAAAATTTCAAGGAATTGAGCTTTGGGCAACAACTGCAGTTTCCATAAAATCGAATGGAGAAATACTAGTAGATTTACACAAATCAGGGCTCGGGGCAGCGGATGATATTTCAAGCATAGCCAGTAAAATGGAGATTGATGCATGTGAGAAAACAGTAGATGAAGTAGACATGGTTTTGATGGACGGATCTTTACATTCTCAATTAATGACAAGACAAGCAAATTTAGGATCACAGATTGTTAAAATAATGAAAAAAAGGAACAATGTAGTTTTCATTGCAAAGACATCAAATACGAAAAAACAATTTGAAAATTTGGGTTCTCTTGCAGGAGATATATTCTATTACAATCACGTAACAAATAATCCTGGATTTAGTAAAATTTTTGTAGAAAGGAAATATGGAGCAGACAAAATAATCTCATCTACATTTGTAAGATTAAGTGATTCTACTCCAATCATTAAATTAGAATTTTTAGGAGAACATCATGATGAATCTGAGATCAAATCAATCATGAACAAATTGTACAAAACTAGTGTAGGTGGATATCCATATGCACTAAAACTTGCACACAATAACTGCAAAATATCTGATAAAGAGCTTGGAAAGATGGTGAGTTTGTTAGGTCTAAGTAATGAGATTGGCTCACGGGAGGTTTTAGGTTGAGTCTAGGTTTTGTAATTGGAGAATCAAAACCGACATTTGTTACAGCTCTTACTTCAAGAGCACTATCAGTAGGAGAATACATCAAAGTTAGTTCTGATGAAGGGGAAATTCTAGGATTAGTGGAAAGATCATCAATATCAAGTGCAGCATTTACAGATGTCAAAAATTTTGATGAAGCATCTGAAAGTACTGAGATCGCAGAGCTAAACAAAAGAGACAAAACATTTACCGCACACATTGGAATTTTAGGCTTTTTAGAAAATCTAAGACGAGGACAATCAATCATACCTGCAATTCCCCCCATTCCAGGCACAGAAATCACACTACCAAATAAACAAGATTTGGAAGAAATATTCAGCCCTAAAAAAGAAGGATGGGTGAGCATAGGCAGTCTTTTACGAAATAAATCAATTGATGCCAAAGTGAAT
>JBOEHF010000042.1:0-930 GCA_050633805.1 Candidatus Nitrosopumilus sp. | reverse complement strand
ATTTTCTCTCTTTTCTTTTTTAGCGAATCATATGCTTTTTCTTCTTTTTTCAATTGTTTAACAAGTTCAGTTTGAGATTTTAATTTCAATTTTTCCTCCTCAGTCTTTTTAACAATCAGTTCCTTTTCAGACGCAATTATTTTAATGAGATTTAGTCTATCTTTCTTGGCTTTAGACAAATCTTTCTCTTGTGCATCAATTCGTTTTTTCAATTTTTCCGATTCTTCAAACTTGGCTTTTTCTTCTTTAACTTGAGAAACAATTTCATCATATTCATGTTTTGTTTTTTCTAATTCATCTTGTTTTAATTTTATTTCATGAGCATTTTGTGCCTGTTCTAAAAGCCTAGATTTCTGTTCAGCAGCCATATTTGCCAATAAAGCCTGTTCATTAACAATTTGCTTTTCAATTTTCTCTTGCTCTAATTGAGCTTGTACTAGTTGTCTTTTTTGGGATAATAGATCCTTCGATATTTTGGTTTTTTCTAAATTGATTTTTTTAATAATAGAAACTCGTTCTTTTTTTACTTTATCAAGTTCTTCCTTTTGAGCAATAATTTCATTGGATAGTTTTGTTTGAGTTTCAATTTTAATTCGTTCTTCTTGAATTTGAGATTCAAGTGCGGATTTTTCTTGAGTAACTTTTTGTTCATACTCTTTTCTGTGTGAAATTAATTGAGACAAATTAGAACGCTGAAGATTTATCTCATCATTGATTTTTGCTTGAGTTTCAATTTTCTTTTGTTCATCTAAAATATTTTCAGTTATTTTTTCCAGTTCTTCATGTTTATTTTCAGAAGACCATCCTTTTGGCATGCTTCCTGGAATTTTTTTCAGAGTATCTTCCTCTTTAAGTGTCTCAGAGGATTTAGGCAATACTTTTTGCGGTGGGGAGTCATCAAATGTTTCAACAATTTTTTGCGGTGGGGAG
>JBOEHF010000041.1:0-3051 GCA_050633805.1 Candidatus Nitrosopumilus sp. | reverse complement strand
TAGTTTCATTACTTGCTTTTTCGGGGATAACAATCTCAACTTTGTATCCAAGCAAATTTGCAATCCCAGTTAATGCAATTCCGGTATTACCCGAAGTCGGTTCGATGATTATGCTTTTGCCTTTTGTAAGAATTCCTTTTTCTTCACCATCTTTAATCATCCAATATGCAGCCCTATCTTTTACAGAACCAAATGGGTTGTGGCCTTCTAATTTTGCAAAATAGTCTACATTATCATGAGAAAGGGAATCTAAATGAACAAGAGGGGTATCCCCTACACGATTTAAAACACCAGTATCAGTGACAGTAGTCATGATTGGAATTATTTCACCTTTTTAATTTTGAATGTAATAGTTTCACCATCTTTGGACATATCCAATAATTCATGGCCATTTCTTGTAACCCATCTGGAAATGTCATCTTCAGCAGCTGGATCGTCAGCAGATACAATTATGACATCGCCAACTTGCATTCTTTCAACCTCGATTTTTGTTCTAAATACAGGCTCAGGACAAAACAATCCAGTTGCATCTAATTTTTTTTCAGCGGATTCAGACATTAGTAACTAACTCCTCAAATACGATTTGTCATATTAAAATCTATTCGAGTTTATCTTGTCCTATTTCAAATTAATGGAGGATTTCAAAAATCATCACCTGAAAAGGTCTTCAGATTCAGGGCGAATTAATTCAGTGATTGGTGGATTTTCAAATTTGAAAGAATAATCACGGATTATTGCAACAGGACATTTCAGTGATTTTCCCATTACTAATTCTGATGCAGCAGATAATTCATCAGCTATGGCGATTGCAGTAACACGTAAAATTTTATTAAAAGAATCTCGAGTTCCTTCATAATCTAAAATAGGGTTCAGACCAGATACACCTATTGCATGATTAGTTTGGCCCATTCTAAATGGACGGCCAAAAGTATCCGAAATGATTACTGCTATGTTTTTACCAGATTGCTCCAGTATGTTTTTTCTAATTTTTTGTGCAGACTGATCAGAATCAATAGGCAATAAAGTGGCATATCCTTCCTCAACATTGCTTTCATCAATACCTGCATTTGCACAAATGAAGCCTTGGTGAGTTTCAACTATCAAAATTCCATTACTCAGCCTAACAATTTGTTTTGATTCAGATAAAATCAATTCAACAATTCGAGGATCCTTTTGATATTGGGAGCCTATGCCTTCAGCCAATAACGAAGGGGTAACAGTTGATAAATCAACCAAACGTCCCTCTTGTTTTGAGATTATTTTTTGAGCAACAACTACAATATCCCCGTCATTTAGTTTTCCAGATTCTAAAACAATGTTTGAGAGATCATCAGTTGGTTTAATCTCTTTTTCAATTTGGACAGGAATAATTTGCAAGTATGATATCTGAAATAGCGGACTAAAAAATTGTTTATGCCGGAGTAGCTGCTTCTAATTCAAGTTTATAGTGTTTGTTGATAATATCAATAATTTTAGAAAGATCTTTTTCTTCCAGTGTTGTAGTAGCCAAGTCTTTCACAAGGTCTTGAGCACGATAAGCAATTCCCAAACCACAAATATCAAATAATTTTACATCGTTTGCACCGTCAACAACACATACAATATCTTCTTTTTTCTCACCCCACTCTTCAATTTTAATTCGTGCTGATTTTGATTTATCAGAATCTACGTTAATTTTTACACCATCAAGCTTTCCATCTTTGAAAAGTAATTCATTTGAATACACATAGTCAAGGCCTAATTCTTTTTGTAATCTATGCATCATTAGAGAAAACCCACCAGAAACTGCCATGATTTTCCAACCAGCGGCTTTTAGTGCTCTACATGCTTCTTTTGCACCAGTCATGATGGGCAATGCGTCAGAGACTTCTTGACATGTTTTTTCATCAAGACCCTTTAACGCTTCAACTCTGGTTCGTAATCCTTCTTCCCAGTTTATTTTACCCTGAATTCCTTTTTTTGTAATTTCCCAAATTTCGTCTTGTTTGTTTAGTTGTTCTGCAAGAATTGGAAGATATTCTTCATCATACAAAACTCCCTCAACATCAAAAATTACTAACAATAGATTTCTGATTTGGAAAAAAATTGCTAATTATATTAAAGTAGTGACTATGTTTTCATTGATTAGACACCGATCAATCTTTGAAAAATGAAAATCAAGAAAGAGGGTCATGGTGCTTACAGTAGAGATTAGATGCAACTGATTTTCGACAACATAAACAAGAAAAGGACCAATGCAATTATTTCTTTTTAACCATGACGTATTACCTCAAAACTAAATGACGTTTTGTCATGTTTCACAGAGTTTGTATTGATTGTTTCACCAATCAGTCTGAACATCTCTGAATACATCTCGCATTGATGAACAGACCAACCCATGCCTAGTTCGTGCCTTTGCTTGAATAATACCAGCCCTGGCTTTTCCTTCGGGATTAGTTTTCTGTCATTTTCCATGTTCCATTCCACTATCCTTTTTGATAGTTCCGCAAAGTCAAGATCGTCATTCTGCCACTTCATTTCACTAATCACATATTTTGCATTCTTTTTTGCAATCCTAGCTATATTTTCTGGGGGTAATGCGTTGATCAGATTCTTGATGATTTCTCCTGCCAGAGTAATGTCTCCTCTCTCCTGCTTTGACTTCATGAAATGTATCCAGTCATGAATGATCCTTGCAGACATTGAGGATTTGTTGGATCTTTCCTCTTCAACAATGCATGCAAACTGCTTCATGTCCTCCCCATTCAATCGGACACCAAACATCTCACCCTTTTTGACCATAAGTATAATCCAGAATGACATTATTAATTTGTTAACAAAGTTAACTTTGTTACAAGGAAGCCTATATGCTACAAATCAGAAATTAATTCATGAAAACACGAAATAAAAAATCAGCACCGGTAATTATTGGCAGTGGTGAGGATTTCAAGAATTGTCCATATTGCGGACAAAACAAGACTCCCTTCAAGCTTGGGGTATGTATCTGTGGAAAACAAGTAGGTGCCACACAGTATGTCAAGAGTCCAGCCAGGTTTGCAAAAAACCACTATT
>JBOEHF010000040.1:0-6794 GCA_050633805.1 Candidatus Nitrosopumilus sp. | reverse complement strand
AGTTCTTTGATGAGTCGGTCTACTTTGTTGATAAACAAAACTGGTTTTACTCTCTCTTCAAGTGCCATTCTAGTTACAGTTTCAGTTTGGGTCATGATGCCTTCTACTGCATCACATACAACTACTGCACCATCAATTGCTCTGAGACTTCGAATTACCCTTCCACTAAAGTCAACGTGGCCAGGAGTATCGATCATGTTAATGACATATTCAGTGTCATTTTTGGAAAAGTGTAATGTTACGTTTGCCTGGTAAATTGTAATTCCTCTTTCTTGCTCTTCTTTATCAAAGTCCATTGCAAGTGCTTTTCCTGCAGCTGATGGAGCGATAATTCCAGAATATGCCAAGAGGCTGTCACTCATGGTAGTTTTTCCATGGTCTACGTGAGCGATTACACCAAAGTTTCTAATTTGGTCCTTGTTCTTGATAATTTTAAGAACCTCACCAGTAGACTTGAATTTTACCATATTCGCAAAACTTAGGATTCAGGTATTAAACCTTAGCCTTCTAAAGGATCAATAGATCATTTGGTTAGAAACATTACGAATCTTTTTTGCAACGACAAAATGGCATTCCTTTTTTCCTTTCTTTTTGGCCTCATTTAATGAAATCAATTGTGAAAAGAAAATGCAAAAAAACACCTGAGATAGTTTTTCTGAAGGCATTTTGGGATGAACTACGTTAATTCCTATTTTTTTAAGATTTTCCCCGAGTTGCTTTGTATGTAGGTTTTTCTCTTCAAAAATTATCACCGTATCTCCTCTTTTTGCAGAAAACAATTCCATGTGAGAAAACTGTTCAATTCTACAATAATGAACATCATACCCCAATAATTCATAAAATTTTGCAGCACAGTACATTGCCACAGGAAAAGTATAGAGATTTCCTAAAACAAAAATTCGTTTAGAGAGTTTGACCTTTTTTAGAGAAGTTTGGGCATCTTGAAACAAGGAAACATTTGGAATCTTGATGTTTTTTACCAAAGAGATACAGGTTAATGCACTTTCTAAAAATGAGATACTGCCAGCAGTGAATATTCCAGAGTTAGGAGAAGAGAGAAGGATTAATTTATCTGATGCATTTGCCAGTCTGCTCTGAGGTTTAGAGGTGATGGCAGTTGTTTTTTTTGCAACTTTAGCAACCTTGATGTTTGTAATAGTGTTTCCAGAGATAGATACAAAATAGACATGCTTTGATTTGACCAATTCTTTATTTTGATACAAATCAAGTGGATCCATTGCTTTTACCAATCCTTTTGAAAATGTCTCTGCAAGTAAAGAAGAAACTAGAGAATCTCCACTACCTGAAAAAAGGATATTTTTTTGTCTGTTTGTGGATAGTGTTTTTTGTTTTTTGAAGGATTTTAGAAAATCTAATTGTAGTAAAATATCACTCTCATATGCTTTGATTGAAGTCATAATGGAAATTAATTTTTGACATATATTAGAAAAACTATTGGTTGTAGGTTTTGGTATTTATTACCAAAATTTAGGAAAACATGTATGGAAATTTCTGTTGGACATACTCCCGATTCAGACGATGCATTCATGTTTTACGGAATGTTTACAGACAAAGTCCCATCTCCAGATTTCAAGGTGAACCACATTATAGAAGATATTGAAAAATTGAACAAAAAAGCTACAGAGCCAGAATTAGATGTTACTGCAGTTTCAGTTCATGCATGTGCATTCATTCCGGGATATACAATTTTGAGAAGTGGGGGAAGTTTCGGTATTAATTATGGTCCAATTGTTACTGCTAGAAAACAGATGACAATAGATGAAATCAGAAAATGCAAGATTGCCATTCCAGGAAAAATGACATCGGCATTTTTACTATTACAGTTAATGATTGGCAAATTCGATTATGTTGAAATGAATTTCAGCGACATTCCAGAAGCTGTCAAATCAGGCAAAGTAGACGTAGGACTGGTAATTCATGAAACTCAATTATCTTATGAGCAAGAAGGCAATGTCAAAATTTTGGATGTTGGAGAATGGTGGGATAAAACCACAAATGGCCTTCCAGTTCCACTAGGAATCAACGTGATGAGAACAGACCTAGGCATGGATACTATAGTGAAATTTGACAAATACCTACAGGCCTCAATCGAATTTGGAATCGAGCATTTTGATGACGCGATTGAATATGCAATGCAGTATTCCAGAGGAAAAGACAGAAACCTAATTGAAAAATTTGTAAAAATGTATGTAAACAAAGTAACCGTAAACATGGGAGATCCAGGAGAAGAATCCATAAGAAGATTGTTCGAGATGGCAAAAGAGAAAGGACTTGTTCCAGACTTCGAAATCAGTATTGCCAGCAAGTAATTATAGAACAGAAAAAAAAATTAACAGCATGGGAGACGGTATTGGAGGAGCAGTCCTAAACATCTTAACAAACAATGCATTTGAACTGTTAATCAGCCATACAAGAAAAGACAATCAGGAAGAATACGGGAAAATTGAAAAAATCATCATGAGTAAAATTGATGATCCAGAACAACCACAATATGAAGAAAAGACTAAAGAGGATTTAGAAAGAGCACTCAAAGGAAAATTTGTTTCATGCAATGTTCAATACAGAGATGAAAAGACTGATGCACTGGTATGCAACGTTTTTGTTCAAAGACCCCCTGAAGGATTTTAAATATTTTGGATTCCTACGAAGTAAAATGAATGAAGATTTTACACTGTTAGAGAAAGAACTAGAGGTAAATGATCAAAGAATCAAAAAACTTGAAGAACATAAAAAATTGGTTCAACCAGAATTGGAAAATCCAAAATCAGAAGATGACAATCAAAGACTTTTGGAAACTATAAGAAGAATTGAAAAAAATTTGAAAATAGAACATAAAAAACGAGATGGCATAATCAATGCAATAAATGCCAGAACTAAATCCCAGATAGAGAGTAAATCCTAGATGAAATGAATTCTTAGATGGCAGTTTTAAGAGTCAATTGTTTTGCAGTGTCAGCAGTTTTTCTCCTAAATGAAATTTTGTAATATAACAAAATACCCAATAATTCCAAATATTCGACAAATCCTACAGTGTAAAAATGCATCAACCAACCATCCAACATATGATCAATTGAGGCTATTGCAGCACTCATCTGAGGAAATGCAGTCAAGAATCCTACAGGGGCGGCAATTGTACCAAATATCCAATCAGAAGGAGTCATGTTCTTTGCAGTCTCAAGCACATGGGTCTGATGATCAACTACATCCGGAATATATTCCATTTTTTGTTCAGCATGAATCGAATGGCCCTGATCAATTGCAAAAATCATACCACCTAAAATCAAAAGCATTACAACAGATTCACCAAAAATTATAATCCCACGTTTTCCATGCTGGAATTTGAAAATCTGTCTTTCAAGCATAGTTCCAAAGACGCCCAGTTTCTTTTTCTTTGCAAGAATAATTATGACAAGTGAAATTGCAGAGATAACACCAAATGAACCAAGCCAATCATCAGAAACAAATTCCACAAATAGCAATCTAGCAGGCAAGAGAAGACCCCCCATTACACCAAACACAATCAAAGATTCAAGTTTTGAATTCAACGATGATCACTAGTATTGAGTAGCATATAACATGGTGACCAATTTTTTTCTAGTGCCAAAAATTTTAACAAGAAAATGGCTAATATATGATGGAATTCTAAATGAAATTGAATTGGTTTTAGTTGATAAAAAAATTCTATCAGGAGGAATTGCAATGATAATTGCAGGAATCATAGTTACAATTGTAGCTGCTGATCAGCCAATCGGACAAGCAGGGATGAGTGAAGAGGAGGTAATTGACCTGCTCATAGCTGAGGATCAAAACCAAGCTTATCAGATGTTATCAGGAATTTTAATCGGTATCGGATTTTTATTGGTTTTAATCAGTTTCGGCGCTAGACGAAAAAAAGACAGTGCAAAAAGGGAAGAAAAGAAACCTGCAGAATGATTCAAAGGTTTTAATCTCAAACAATCATTAAAACACCATGATTCAGGCTGAAATTAGCATTTATCCAATGGCAACTAAAACAACTAGTGTTAGTTTTTACATTGCAAAAGCAATTGAATCAATTCAAAAAACAGAAAACCTCAGATATGAAATTAATCAGATGGGGACAATTTTAGAATCAGATGATTTTGATGTGATAAACTCTGCAACAAAGCAAATGATTGAAACAGTTCACAATTTAGAAATTACAAGGGCAGAGGCAATAATCAAAATAGATTCAAGAAGAGACAAACATCTTAAAATGGAGGAAAAGTTAGCGTCTATTAGAAAACAAATGAGTTAGAATTTTTTCAGAATCTCAAAATGGGTGTTTCTTTGAGCAGGAATGCGACCAATCTCTTTAACCATTGTTGCCAATTCTTCAACAGAAGAAGAGGTAGATTTTCCAGCAGCTTTGTAAATTTCTTCAGAGAATGCAGTTCCAACTAAATCATTTCCACCGTTAGACAATGCAACTTGTGCAAGTTTTTTCCCATATGCGACCCAATATACAGAGATATTATTAAGAGAATTTGCAAGCATTAACCTAGAAAGTGCAACAATTCTCAAATCATAGACTGAGGAGCATTCATTGTTTACCAAATGTTCTTGTTCCAATTCAGTATTATCCAGACTAAATTTCAAAGGAATCAGCGTAAGAAATCCATTTGTTTTCTTTTGTAATTCACGAATCTTAATTAGGTGATCAACTATGTGTTCAGGTTTTTCAATGTGTCCGTAAAGCATCGTTACATTACTTTTGATATCCATGTGATGTGCCTCTTCAATTACATCAAGCCATTGTTGCCCAGTACATTTTCCACGAACAATTTTTCCCCGGATATCGGGGTGAAATAATTCTGCCCCTCCACCAGGCATCGAATCAAGACCGGCATCCTTTAGACGAGATAAAATTTCTTTTGTAGAATTTTTAGTTAATTTAGATAAATAGAAGATTTCAGCTGCAGTTAATGCTTTGATGTTTAATTGAGGGTGACTTTTTTTAATTGTCTTCATCATATCTTCATAATATTCCAAAGGAAGTTTAGGATGAAATCCACCTACAATGTGGACTTCAGTTGCACCCATTTGTTCTGCAATACCAACTCTTTGTTCAATTTCTTGAGGGGTCAGAGTGTATGCATCATCTGCACCGTCTTTGCGATAAAAAGCACACATCTGACAGCTAGCTGCACAAACATTTGTGTAATTCATGTAATAAGATGCCGCAAAAGTTACGGTATCACCTGTTAATTTTTTTCTAGTATTATCTGCAACTGCTCCAAGCAGATGCAGATTATCATAATTCATCAATTCAAGACCGTCATTGTATGAGAGTTCTTCTCCAGCTAAAGCACGATCTAAAGCCTGGGAATCTCCAACAAGTTGTTCTAGCATATTGATTCATTTTCTCATCATGATATATTCCTTATAGTCTCAAGAAATAAGTAGGCATTCAGGTCATACCAATTATGGTACTTCCCTTAGTAGATGAGCACAAACCAAAGTGCTACCTGTGTCATGAAGGTTTCAAAGACATTGAAGAGTTAAGAGAACATCAAAATTCCGCACATAATGATTTTTTTGAAGAAAACGAAAAACAAACTAATCGAGAACCAGCACCCGGCGATGTTACTGTGTTTTAGATTTTTTTTCTTTTATGGATTTTAATAACTCTTGAGCAATATCTTTTGAAATGCTTGCCAAATCATAATCCTTATCAATCGATAATGCTTTTTTGAAATGCTTGAGTGCGTTTTTTAGTTCACCCAATTCTCCTAATGAAAGGCCTTTGTAAGCAAGTGCCATTGCACATTTTTTGTCAGTTTTTAATGCCATGTCATAGCAATCAATTGCTTCAAGATATTTTTCCTCAGAATGCAATACTGCCCCTTTGTTTAACAAGGCATCAAGATTATCAGGAGAGATTTCAAGAGCCTTGTCGTATGATTTTTTTGCTAGTTTAAGTTTGCCCATATTTTGTAGAGTTGCCCCCTTGTCAACTAGTATTCTAATATTTTCAGGTTCTTCTTTTAATGCCAAATCATATAGTTTCAAAGCATCAGAAAAATTTCCATCCTCAACACATTCAAAAGCTTGTGCCAACATCTTCTCCGTTTTACTACTCACTGTATTTGATAACATTTTGGGAATAATATAGATTGACTTGAAGTTAATCAAAAATAGGTTTTTGTGGACAATTAAAGAATTTATGAAGCAAATTTGTCTCTAGGTTCAATTTCTAGAGATTTGTTAAAACAGTCCATAGATTCTTCGTAACGACCTAAACTTCGCAATGCAATTCCTTTGTAATTCCAAAGATCAGGATCATTTTGATTCAAGAGAAGTGCTTGTTCAAAAAAACCCAAGGCATCATCATATTTGCAGTCATCCATCAAAGACTGACCTTTTTCAACAAGTTCTTCAATTTCCCCCATACATAAGTATGAATTTCATTTGTATTAAATTAAAAGGAATCATAGAAAGCAAATGCACAAAATCAAACAAATTTAAACAAATTACATGAAATTTTAAATATATTTTTCACCATAGTATGATATGAACATAGATGAAACAGATAAGAAAATTCTCAATCATTTGTTAGTCGATGCAAGACAATCAGCTAGACAGTTAGCATTTAAACTGGGGATGTCCACAGTCACCATTCTATCTAGAATTAAAAAATTAGAAAAAGAGAAAGTCATTCACAGATATTCTGCAATCATTGATCATGAAAAAATAGGATATTCATTGACTGCAATCATTGAGATCTTAGCAAAAAATGACAAGGTTGTAGGAAT
>JBOEHF010000039.1:10045-16293 GCA_050633805.1 Candidatus Nitrosopumilus sp. | reverse complement strand
GTGATCCTGAATGCCAACCAATTACCATGAGGATGGACTTTGATTTGTATGATTATTTTGTTGCAAGTGTAGGTGGTAATTTGTCTTCTCTACCTCCAGCTTCGTGGAAATCTCAATCTGCAGTATGTGTTGTTTTAGTATCAAAGGGATATCCTGAATCTTATTCAAAAAACGATGAAATTACTGGATTTGATTCTGTTCCAGAAGGTTCTTTTGTATTTCATGCTGGAACAAAAAAATCTGACGGAAAGATTCTCTCAAATGGTGGGCGTGTATTGGGTGTCACTGCATTAGGTAATACATTGAATTCTGCTATAGAAAATGCATACTTTGCAACTGAAAAAATTACCTGGTCTCAAAAATTCAATAGAACTGATATTGGAAAAAAGGGACTTGCTTATTTGTGAGTCTGTAAAATTTTATCTTCAGTAGCAATCCAATCTATTAAGACGTCATGATCTGATTTTGGAATGTTTCTGATGATCTGTTTTTCTAGTGTGAGTGAAATTGTTGTAATTTTATTTTCTGCCAAAAACCTGTCATAGAATCCATGGCCGTATCCTAATCTTACTCCTATTGGTGAAATCCCTATAGCTGGAACTAGAATCACATCTAGATTATTGTCTACTGGACAGTCATCTTTTGGCTCCATAATGTCAAAACTACCATGTTCTAGGCTTGAGAAACTGGTAATTTTTCTAAATTCCATTCTTTCTCCTATTACTTTTGGCAAAAAAACTTCTTTTCCTTGACTAAGTAATTCTTGGATGATATCTTGTGTAAAAATTTCACTTCCTACAGGATAATATGCCCCAATTTTTTGGGCATTTTTAAATGCAAAAATTTTCTTTATTTTTTTCTGGATATTTCCACTTGCGATTTTTAATAAATCAAAAGAAGTATTATCTCTTGTTTCTAAAAGACGATTCCTAAGTGATTCTTTTTCTGGATTATTTTCCAATTTGACTACTCAATGATGCTGCTGTTATTGTATTTTTTAGTAACATTGCAACTGTCATGGGTCCTACTCCTCCCGGAACTGGAGTTGCAAAAGATGCTTTTTTAATTATTTCATTGTAATCTGAATCCCCTACTAATTTTTCATTAAATCTTGAAATTGCGACATCAATTACTATTGCTCCATCTTTGATCATTTCTGGCGTTAATGTGAATTTGTTTCTGTCTCCTACTGCCGTAATAATGATATCTGCAGCTTGACATAATTCTGCCAGGTTCTTGGTTTTAGAATGACAAGTAAGTACTGTGGCATTTTTCTCTAATAACAAATGGTATAGTGGTTTTCCTACAAGATTACTTCTATTGATTAGTACTATGTTTTTACCTTCCAGATCTATATTGTGATAATCAAACATTTCCATTACTCCTGATGGAGTGCATGCAACAAGTGCTGCTTTTTTCATTGCGAGCAATCCTGCATTGTGTGGAGTTAGACCATCGACATCTTTCAGTGGCGATATTCTTGAAGTGGTGGCAAATTCATCTAATTGTTTTGGCAATGGTAGTTGAACTAAAATCCCATGAACAGAACTATCTGAATTTATCTCATCAATAATTTTTGTTAATTCCGTCTGCGTGATATTTGCATCAAGTTTGCGGTCTTTGGTTGCGATCCCTACCTCTTCACATGCTTTGTGTTTATTCCGCACATATGTGGCAGAAGCTGGATTGTCTCCAATCAAGACTGTAGCTAGGCACGGTGATATGCCTTGGGTTTTCAATTCTTCTACTGCTTTTTTGACCCTATCCTTGACTGATTGAGCGATGATTTTGCCATCGATTTTAACCCCTACCATGATCTGGACTTGATTTGTAGATATTTAATTCTTGGAATTCTTTAATGAATATCTGGGAAAAGAAATTAAATGGCAATTTTTCTAGTCATTACATGTTTGTAATGATTGCAGATATACAACTCAAAGATGGGGCTGAAGAAGATTTCAAAAACTGGTTTGCAGAATCAAACAAAGTATTGTCAAATTTTCCGGGATTTATCTCTAGAAAATTTCTAAAATCCTCTGATGGCAGTTATAGAATTCTAGTTGAGCATGAAAGCAAAGAGACTTTTATCAAAATGCATCAAAGTCCTGAGCATGAAAAAATACATCCAACCGGACATTCTTTCATGAGTGCTGATCCCCAAAGAAAAACCTACACAGTAGCTGCTGAATAAAATTGAAACTAGAATATGATTTAGATACATATCTGGAGAAAATCAATAATGGCAGTTCTTTTTTTCATACTTTTATCAATAAAGACAGCTTGGCAACAGGTGTTCTGGTTTTAAAACCTGGAGAAGAAGACACCCAAACTCCTCATGATAGTGATGAGGTATATTTTGTGCTATCTGGTAACGGTTTTTTGAAAATTAAAGACAAGGATTACAAAGTTTCTAAAGACAAACTGTTTTTTGTAGCAAAAGACGTTGAGCATTATTTCCATGGGAATACAAAAGAACTCAAAGTGTTGTATTTTTTTGGTGGTCCTGACACTTAGCTGATAATTGTTCTTCTTCCAGAAACTCTGATTTTTTTTCTGGCAAAAAGATTCACTGCTTCAGGATAAATCCTGTGCTCTTCTTTTAGAATTCTTTTTGAAAGGGATTCCACTGAATCTTTTTCATTAACTTTGACTACAGCTTGAATGATTACGGGTCCCGTATCCATTCCTGCATCTACAAAGTGTACTGAGCATCCCGAGACTTTGGCTCCATATTCTAATGCCTGTTTTTGTGAATTTAATCCTGGGAATGCAGGTAGTAGAGCTGGATGAATATTGATTATCCTGTTTTTGAATTTTTTTACAAATTCTGGACTAATTATTCTCATAAATCCTGCAAGACATACTAGTCCGTTTTTAGGGGTAACTCCATATTTTGTTAAAACATCAATGATTTTTTTATCATATTCTGCTCGAGTTCCTTTGAACCCCTTGCTTTCAATAACTTCGATTTGAACTCCTAATTTTTCTGCAATTTTGAGGCCTTTGGCATCTGGTTTGTTAGAAATTACTATTGCTGGCTTTATTGGAATTTTCTTCTTCTTAATTGCATTTAAAATGGATTCCATGTTGCTCCCGCGACCTGATATTAGAATTCCTAGATTTAGCAACTAGTCAACAGTAGATCAAACCTGCAATTTATATCAAATCTAAATAGCTTGATTTTCATTGCCTAGAAAAGTCAGGATGACAAAAAACGGAATCCTGTGTGAGGTTGGTGATAAGCGGGTTTACTTGGATCCAAAAAACGTAGATTCGACTGGGATCAATTTTGTATCTCATGCACACTCTGATCATCTTCCTTCCAAAAATGGTGGTACTATTCTATCTTCAATTGAGACAAACGAGATAGCAAATTTGCGTGGATTCAAAATGGAAAATCATGTTGATTCACTTGATGATTTTTCTCTAATTGACAGTGGTCATATTTTAGGTGCCAAAGGATTACTCTTTGATGATATTTTCTATACTGGTGATGTCTGTACAAGAGACAGAGGCTTTCTTAAAGGTGCAAAAATTCCGAAATGTAAAACTCTGATCACTGAATGCACATTTGGCTTGCCTGAATTTGTTTTTCCAAAACTTGAAGATGTTCTAAAACAAGTCAATGAATTAATCTCTGAACTTTATGGGAAAGGAATCCCTGTAATTCTGATGGGTTATCAGTTAGGCAAGGCTCAAACCATTACCCAATTCTTTGGCCACTGGGGTCCTCTATATCTTCACGATTCTGTAAAGGATATGAATTACCTTCACCAAAAATTTGGAATCTCCCTAAATGATGGGATCGGTCACACTGAAGCCGAAAAAAAGGGATTGCTTGAAAAAAAACCCTGGGTTATGGTTGCCCCAATGCTATCTAGCAAAAACAAATTTGTTCAAGATATGAAGTCAAAGTATGGTGCAATAACAATTGGATTTAGTGGATGGGCACAGTCAACTAAATTTTCTTTTGGACGACGAACTGATTATTCGATTCCAATGAGTGATCATTGTGATTATAATGAATTAATCAATATGGTTGTACAATCAGGGGCAGAACAAGTTTACACCATACATGGATTTGTAGATGAATTTGCAGAAGATTTAAGAAAACAAGGAATTAGTGCACAACCATTGTTAGAAAATTCTCTAGATGATTTTACTTAGAAAATTCATTACATTTGCAATCTTCAACTAGGCATGTTTCTGAATTCCTAATGTGATCATGAGAGAAATGTTTACACTTGTCATTTTTGCAAATTCGCCTTTGAGCTTCCTTTTGGACTACTACCTGTGCAATTTCATTTGCTTTATCCTTTGAATATCCTTTTTTATCCATATAGAAATGGACAACTCTATTGTATAGCAAATCTGGATTGAATTGTTTTTCTAGCAATATTGCCTCTTCCTGTTTCCTCTTCTAAAACTTGATCCTTCATGACAGTCACATTTACAAGATTCATCATCACAAAATCCAAAATTATTTTTTACCATACTGCTATTAGGCGATTATCATATTTGAAAGACTCTAGTTTTTGAGCAATCATTTGTTTAATTAAAACCTCGAATTTTGATATTTTTTTAGATTGTTGTGCTGATTAACTCAAAATCATGCCTATATCCATGAGATTTGTATGGGTAGCATTAGTAATGATATTGCCTTTTTGTTTTTGAAAAAATCGGCCAGAGTCACTATTTTTTAGAAACTCTTTCATTACATCCAAATCCATTTTGGCATTTTCAGTAATTGCCCCCGCAAAAACTGAGTTTCCATCAATCCCGTCTGTCCCAATTGATGCAATAACCATTTTTTTTAATTTTTGAGTATTTTTTAATAATCGTAAAACTAGCTCCTGGTTTCGTCCTCCCATTCCTTTTCCCAAAACTTTCACAGTTGGCTCACCTCCAAAAATCAAGCATGTTTTTTCATCTTCAGAAATTTGTTCAAGAATTTTAGTAACCACTTCTTTTACGTCTCCAAAAACTTTCATGGTGTTTACTTTGTAACCTGTTTTTTCAGCTTTGATTTTCATAGCTTTCAAACAATCATCATTATTTGCAATTACAATATTTTCAATTTTGGCTTTTCTTGATTTTTCTACAACTTCGTCTTTTCTTTTCTCTAAAAGATCTAAAACTTCTTGTGGCATCTTCCATCGGATTTTGTATTTATCTATGATTTCCAAAGCATCTGCATATGTTGTGTCATCCATGTATGTTGTCCCTGATGCAATGGATGAAAGATCATCTCCTTCTACATCTGACATTACTAGACTTACGCCATCACACTTCATGTTTTCAACTAACTTTCCTCCTTTGATTTTTGATAGATGCTTTCTAATGCAGTTGAATTCTTGAATTGCAGCTCCTGATTTGAGCAAAACATCTGTAACGTGAACTTTGTCCTCTAATGTAATGTCATCCGGCATTGCAAGCAATGACGAACCTCCACCTGAGACCAAAAAAACAATCAATTCATCACTTCGCTTATTTTGAACGAATTTCATGACTTCTTTGGCTGCCTTTACACTTGTCTTATCTGGTTTAGGGTGTCTGGAATTGAAAATCTGAAATTTTTTGCCCTTGATGATTGATTTTGAGCCTTTGGGAATGACAATTATTCCACTTTTTATCGGAATTATTGCGTTTAATGCTCTGGTCATAGAATCCCCTGCTTTTCCAAATGCGACTGAGTAGATGTTGGAATATTTTTCAAGATTCACTGTTTTTCCATTAATTCTGATCTCATTAGGTGTAACAAATTTTGGAATGATGTTTTCAGGATTTGCTGCTTGAAGCCCTGCCTCTAAAATTTCCAAACAATTTTTTTTCTTATCCGTAGTTGCCAACTCTTCAAAATTTTGGATAATCATACTGTCCCTCAATAATGCAAGATATAATAATAATCAATGATGCCTTTGATTTATGCAAACAGTACGCATTCCAAAAGTTATCAACTTTGGAGAAAATGCACTTGGTGAAACAGAGTATCCAAAAAATGCCCTTGTTGTCACAACCGTTCCGCCAGCACTATCTGACAAATGGTTAGCAAAAATGGGTATCCAGGATTACATGTTGTATGATCAAGTAAAACCTGAGCCATCAATTGAAGATGTCAATACTGTTATTTCACAATTCAAAGACAAAGATCCATCATGTCTAATTGGACTTGGTGGTGGAAGTTCAATGGATGTAGTAAAATATGCTGCACCTGAGATGAAAAAAGAAAAAATCTTAATTCCAACAAC
>JBOEHF010000039.1:8620-9967 GCA_050633805.1 Candidatus Nitrosopumilus sp. | reverse complement strand
AGCAAACTTGGTAATGACTTGACAAGAACTCTGTGTAAACAAGCATTTGAGATTCTTTATGATGCAATTATGAATGACAAACCAGAAAACTATCCTTATGGATCAATGTTGTCTGGAATGGGATTTGGTAACTGCTCAACAACTCTTGGACATGCTTTGTCCTATGTGTTCTCAAATGAAGGTGTACCTCACGGATATTCTTTATCCTCTTGTACTACAGTTGCACACAAGCATAACAAGTCAATCTTCTATGATAGATTCAAAGAGGCAATGGAAAAACTTGGCTTTGACAAACTAGAACTCAAAACTGATGTTTCAGAAGCTGCCGACACCGTAATGACTGATAAAGGACATTTGGATCCAAATCCAATTCCAATATCTAAAGATGATGTTGTTAAATGTCTTGAAGACATCAAAGCAGGTAATTTGTAAAAAATTCAATATTTTTTACTTTTTTTTCTATTTTTTTGATAAAGTACGAAATTGGCAAATTAATGAAGCTTTTTATTCTAATACTCTTAGGTAATTGTACTTGGCTTCAAAACAACTCAAATTTGGTATTCAAAACGGTCTAAACGTAGCAAGAGCAGGTTACACTGAAGACCAAATCTTGACAGCATGTATACTTGCTGATAAAACCGGCTATGACTCTATTTTCTATATGGATCACACCAATGTCCCACAATGGAAGAATGCTACTGTTCTTGATCCTTGGGTGATGCTATCTGCAATTGCCGCCGTGACCAGTAATGTTGAACTAGGAACATGTGTCACTGATGCAATTAGAAGACATCCTTCTAACATTGCACTGGCTGCAATTACTTTGGACAGAATTTCAAAAGGTAGAGCAATTTTGGGTATTGGAGCTGGTGAAGCACAGAATCTTAAAGAATTTTGTATTCCATTTGAAAAACCAGTTTCAAAATGGGAAGAACAAATTGAAACTATTCATACTTTGTATCAATCAACCCCTGATAACACTGTAGATTACAAGGGAAAATATTATCAATTAGAGGGTGCATGTTTGCAAGCACCTCCAATTAGAAAACCACGTCCACCAACTTACATGGCATCTGGTGGTAAACGAACATTAGCATTAACTGGAAAACTCGGTGATGGTTGGTTGCCAATTGGCTATACTCCTGAACTATTTGAAGATCACAGAAAGCAAATTGAGGTCTCTATGGATGCAAACAACAGAACACAAGAAGAAAAAGATAACTTCCAAATGGCTTTGGATATTGATGTATACTTTTCTGATGATGCTGAAGCATCTTGGGCTAAAATGAAAGAGGCTGTTAAAGTCAGTCTATTCAAGCCTGAAATTTTGAGAGTTCACGGCTTGAA
>JBOEHF010000039.1:0-8569 GCA_050633805.1 Candidatus Nitrosopumilus sp. | reverse complement strand
CCTGAAGATATGATTCCTATATTTGAGAGATTTATGGATGCTGGTGTGAATCACTTTGTTATTAGATTCTGGGGTAAGAATTACTTTGGTTCTATTGACAAATTTGCAAGCCATGTAATGCCCGCATTACGTGAAAGAGCAAAACAATAATCTATTCTACATACTGCCTTTTAAAGTAAATCATTTAGGGTACTTGTTAATAGAATTTATCATGGATGAAGACCTCCCTGAATCTGTAAAAAAGTGTCTTGATATTTTAGATGAAAATGTGGAAATCTTGGCAAATCTCGAATATGATTTGGATGATGAAAAGGAAGATGAACTTACTCCTGATATGGAATTGCATAATCTGTATGATATGACTGAGGATGTGGCAGAATCTGCAAAATTAAAACGTGCAGAATCTAATTTTGCACGACGTCAAGCAGAAGATTCTTTGTGATTTAATGTCTCGCAGCCTTTGTTTTTGTATCTGATTTTGCTTTGCGTTTGTTTCGCTGCTTTTCTAATCTTTTTCTAGTTCGTTCAGTTGCATTTGTTGAACCTTGAATGATCTTTGTTTTACTTCCATCCTTTAACATGATTTCTTTACCTTTGAATCGAAATTCAACATCTCTGCATTTGATGTAGTATTTTCTGAGACAAAAAAATATTCTATTATTTGTCCCATGCATTTCTTTAACTTCTTTTGTCTTCTTTAATTCATTGAGAATATTCCGCAATAATCCTTTATCAATGTCTGTAATTCTATGTAATTCTCTAAACCATATGAACCTTGAATTTGAACCCCATTCTTCTAAAATGTCTAATGTTATCTTGGTGGCCTCTTCTCTTTCTTCATCCATCTCAATCATTTTCTTATTGTTCATTTATCCTAAATTTAGCAATTTACATTAATGAAGAATTTGGATGAAAAAATCTGTTTCAGAATGTCATTTGTTTTTGATTATTTTTGTAATAGTATCATATGAGCACAGAATTAAAACCCAATACACTGATTTAGAATGTAGATTTTTAGAAATCAAGGCAATGGCCCAAGAATTAAACGAAGAAGAGTATTCTACCTCTTTGATTTTGCCTTTCTTTCTTTGATTCTTGATTTTGTAACTTTAACTGATTGTTTTTGATTGCTCTCCATCTTGTTAGCTATTGAATCAATTTGCTTGATAATTTTTACCTGTAATTCAGGAGAACGAGTTTTTAGTAATTTCTTTTTTAATTTTTTTAATTGATTTGAATACCCTTCAAAGTTGCCTCTTAATTCATTTAGATAAGGATCATCCATGATGATTTTTAACCTCTCTTATATTTTAGGAATTTGAATACTCTGGATTTATAATATTATTTTACTTAATCCCATTATGCAATTAACTGGAATTCTCCAAATTAGATCCTATGAGAAAGTCAAAGAGTTTCTAAATGACGAACATGTTGGACGTGTTGCAAGCATTGATGCAAATGGGTTTCCTCAGATTATTCCTATGAATTTTGCATTTCGCAATGATGCAGTTTACATGCATTCGCATGTTAAAGGTGAGAAATTAGATAATATTTCTAGAAACAACAAAGTAGGATTTGAATCTGACCGAGAACTGGAATTCTTACCTTCTTATTTTGAAGACCCACATAATGCAGCTTTAGCTGATACTTTGTACATTAGTATCGTAATCAAAGGAATTGCATCTTTTGTTTCTGACAGAGAAGAGAAAACACTTGCACTAAATAGTTTGATGGAAAAATACCAACCCGAAGGACAATATGATCCAATTCAATCAGACATGCGAGTTTTAGATGCTGTTAGCATCATCAAAGTTACTCCTCAAACACTACATGGCAAATACAAAATCGGTCAACATATGAGGCCTGCTGATAGGATGATTTTGGCTCAAAAAATTCTAAAGAAAAATTCCCCATCTGCTCTTAAAACATTGAAAACCATGGGTTTTGAGGTAACTGATACGGGTTTGAAAATGATTGATGAACCTGTATGGTGATTTTGTCTTGATATCACCATTGCTTTAAATTCAGTTTTCAAGGATTGTATCTGTTGGAACAAATCTCTCAATTTGAATTGGCATCTGATTATGCCCCTACAGGGGATCAACCTCAAGCAATTGATGCTCTAGTTGATGGAGTAAAGAAGAAGACTGTTCAAACTTTGCTTGGTGTGACTGGGAGTGGTAAAACATTTTCTGTTGCAAATGTAATTGCAAGAACTGGAAAGAACACACTTGTAATTTCTCACAACAAAACTCTTGCAGCACAGCTCTATTCGGAACTAAAACAATTTTTTCCAAAAAATAATGTCGGATATTTTGTATCTTATTATGATTATTACCAACCTGAAAGTTATCTTCCACAGACTGATACATATATAGAAAAAGATACTCAGGTAAATGAAAAAATTGAAAAATTAAGATTGGAAGCCACAGCTATGTTGCTTTCAGGAGAGCCTACAATCATCGTATCTACAGTATCTTGTATTTACTCCCTAGGAAATCCACGTGATTGGGAAGATTTAGCTATTACAATAAACACTGGAGATGAAATAAAAAGAAATGAGATTATTCGAAGATTCATCGATGCTAGGTATGAACGAAATGATACCGAAATAGCTCCTGGTAACTTTAGAGTAAAGGGTGACACTATTGACATCACCCCTGCATACTCTGAAGATTTGGTAAGAATCTCTATGTTTGGAGATGAAATAGAAAAAATTTCTGTTTTAGACCATGTTTCCTTGAAAGAAAAAAAGAAAACACAACAAATGAAAATCTATCCTGCTAAACACTATCTTATTGCAAAAGATGTTAGAGAAAAAGCTATTCTGTCAATTAAAAGTGAGTTAGAATCTCGATTACCTGAATTAAATGAATTAGAAAAACAACGACTTGAAATGAGAACAAAATATGATTTAGAAATGATTGAGGAATTGGGATATTGTTCTGGAATTGAAAATTATTCCAGACATTTTGATGGAAGAAAGGCTGGTGAAAAAGCATTTTGCTTAATGGATTTTTTTGGTGATGAATATCTTATGGTAATTGATGAATCTCATGTCACTTTACCTCAACTTCATGGAATGTACAAGGGTGATCATTCTAGAAAAAATGAATTAGTGACATATGGATTTAGATTGCCAAGTGCATTTGATAACAGACCATTGAAATTTGAAGAATTTGAAAAATACATACAAAACACAATTTTTGTTTCAGCAACACCGTCCGAGTATGAGAAAAAAATTTCTTCTCAAATTGCAGAACAACTTGTAAGGCCTACGGGACTACTAGATCCTCAAATAGAAATCAGGCCCACTAAAGACCAGATGGATGATTTGATCAATGAGATTAACAAAAGATCTGCAAATTCTGAGCGTGTTTTAGTCACAACTTTGACTAAGAGAATGGCTGAAGATTTGGCTGAATACCTATCAAAAAAACAAGTCAGAGTAAGATACATGCATTCAGAAATTGATGGACTGCAAAGAACTGAGATTATCAGACAATTACGTCTAGGTGAGTTTGATGTTCTTGTCGGTATCAATCTCCTCAGGGAGGGACTAGACATTCCAGAAGTTTCCCTAGTTGCAATATTGGATGCAGATAAGGAAGGATTTTTAAGAAATTTTACTAGTTTAATTCAAACATGTGGTAGGGCTGCAAGAAATTCTAATGGAACTGTCATAATGTATGCTGATAACACTACAGAATCTATGAAAAATGCAATGAGTGAAACTAAACGTCGTAGAGAAAAACAAATGAAATACAACAAAGATCATGGAATTGTACCTAAAACAATTATCAAATCTGTTCCAGAACAAGAAGTTGCCTTAGATGATTCAAAACTAAAATCTACACATGATTTGGCAACTGAAATAATTGATTTGGATGCACAAATGAAAAAATATTCTGAAGAATTAGATTTTGAACGTGCAATTGAATGCAGAGATAGAATAAAAAGAATAGAAAAGGAGATTGAATTTAAAAATGGCAGAAAATAAATTAAAAATTCGTGGTGCACGACACCACAATCTAAAGAATTTAGATATCGATATCCCGAAAAATAAACTAGTTGTAATTAGTGGTCTATCTGGTTCAGGTAAATCTACATTAGCTTTTGATACGATTTATGCTGAAGGCCAGAGAAGATATGTTGAATCTCTTTCAGCATATGCTCGTCAATTTTTAGAAATGATGGACAAGCCTGATGTTGATTCTATTGAAGGATTATCTCCTGCAATTTCTATACAGCAAAAGACTACTAGTAAAAACCCACGTTCTACAGTTGGGACTACAACTGAAATTTATGATTACATGCGATTGCTATTTGCAAGAATCGGAATTCCATACTGTACAAATTGTGGACGTGAAGTTTCAACTCAGTCAATTGAAAGAATTTGTGATTCTGTACTCAAGGATTTTTTAGGCAAAAAAATCTTAATTCTGGCTCCTATGGTTCAGAGAAAAAAAGGAACGTATGAAAAATTATTTGAACAAATCAAAAAAGATGGATATTCTAGAATACGCCTAAATGGGGAAATTTTGAGCCTAGATGATGAAATTCCTCCTCTTGACAGACAAAAATGGCATAATATTGAGATTGTAGTTGATAGAATTACTACTGAAAAATCTGAAAGATCAAGGCTTTTTGAAGCCATACAAACTGCAATCAAAGCCTCCAAAGGCGATGTAATGATTGCAACTGAGAAAACAGAGAAAATTTTCTCACAAAATAATGCATGCCCTTACTGTGGATTGACTGTAGGTGAATTAGAACCACGGTCTTTTTCATTTAATTCTCCTTTTGGGATGTGTAAAACATGTAATGGATTGGGAGTAAAGATGGAGTTTGATCCAGATTTAGTCGTACCTGATAAAACTAAATCTATTTTGGATGGTGCAATAGTTCCTTGGAGTGGACGCTTCTCTGCATTTAGACGTCAGGCATTAAGAGCAGTTGGTAAAAAGTTTGGCTTTGATTTGATGACTCCTTTTGATAAAATAAAACCTAAACACCTTCAAATAATTTTACATGGAACCGATGATTTGATTGATTTCACATATCGTTCAAAATCAGGAGATTCATCTTGGCAATCTACTAATACATTTGAAGGTGTATTGTCTAATTTGCAACGCACCTTTATGGAAACCGATTCTGAATCCAAACGAGAATGGTTAAAACAATTCATGAGAGACACTCCTTGTAACACATGTAATGGTAAAAAATTAAAACCAGAATCACTTGCAGTCAAAATTAATGAAAAAGGAATAATGGATGTTTGTGATATGTCCATTGATCACTGTTATGATTTCTTTTCTTCGTTAAAATTAACAGAAAATGAGCAATACATTGCAAGAGATGTTTTAAAAGAAATTAAAGAACGCCTTGAATTTTTAATGAATGTTGGATTAAACTATCTTACATTAAATCGACTTAGCTCCACTCTGTCTGGTGGTGAATCACAACGAATAAGATTGGCAACTCAGATTGGTTCTAATCTGACTGGTGTATTGTATGTGCTTGATGAACCTACTATTGGATTGCATCAACGAGACAATACCAGACTCATTAAAACGCTAAATAAGCTACGAAATCTCGGAAATACCGTTATTGTTGTAGAGCATGACGAAGAGGTAATACGAAATTCGGATTGGATGATTGATTTGGGCCCTGGTGCAGGTGTTCATGGGGGAAATGTTGTATTTGAGGGGACAGTAAGCCAAATTCTCAAAGACAAACAATCTGTAACTGGTGCCTATCTTAAAGATAATTCTTTGATAAATTTAGAAGATAAAATTCGAAATCGTTCTGGTTCATTAACTGTAAAGAATGCATCTGAAAATAATCTTAAAGGAATAGACGTGGAAATTCCTTTGGGTCTTTTTGTTTCTGTAACTGGTGTTTCAGGATCCGGAAAGTCTACTCTGATAAATGACATTCTATTAAAATCTCTAGAAAACCATTTTTACAAATCAAATGTCAGACCTGGAACTCATAAAGAAATTACCGGCTTAGAAAATATCGATAAAGTAATTGCCATTGATCAATCCCCAATTGGCAGAACTCCTCGTTCTAATCCTGCTACATATATTGGAGCATTTACTCCAATTAGAGAACTTTATGCAAACACTGCATTATCTAAAGAACGCGGATATGCTCCTGGACAATTCTCATTTAATGTAGCTGATGGTAGATGTTTTGCTTGTGATGGGGATGGAGTTAAACAAATTGAAATGCAATTCTTATCTGATGTCTATGTTAAATGCGATGAATGNNAAAGGAAAACGATACAATTCTGAAACATTGTCTGTCTTATACAAGGGAAAAAACATTTCAGATGTTCTTGACATGACTGTCTATGAGGCATTAAACTTTTTTGAGAACATTCCTGCAATTAAACGAAAATTACAAACTGTGTATGATGTTGGATTGGAATATATCAAACTTGGACAATCATCTACTACATTATCTGGAGGAGAAGCTCAAAGAGTAAAACTTGCATCTGAACTATCAAAAAGAGGCACTGGGAAGACTCTATACGTCTTGGATGAGCCTACCACTGGCCTGCATTTTGCCGATGTTCAAAAACTATTGGACGTTCTAAATCGACTTGTGAATCTTGGCAATACTGTTGTAGTGATAGAGCATAACATGGATGTAATCAAAAATTCTGATTGGCTAATTGATCTTGGACCTGAAGGTGGTGATGAAGGCGGTAAAATTGTTGCAACTGGTACTCCAAAAGATATCTCAAAAGCACCTGGAAGTTATACGGGAAAATATTTGAAGAAAATATTAAAAAAATGACTTTTGATATTTCTAAAATCACAATTCCTACTGACCCTGGAATCTATCTAATGAAGGATGCTGATGGAACAATAATCTACATTGGCAAGGCAAAGAATTTGAAAAATAGAGTAAAATCATATTTTAACAAAAATCAAAATTACAAAACACAAAAATTAGTTGAAAATATCTCTGATATTGAATTTGTTTTAACTGACAATGAAAGTGAGGCGTTTCTTTTAGAATCAAACATGATAAAGAAATACCGTCCACGCTTTAACATTGAATTAAAAGATCAACAAAGGTATACTTATCTTAGAATTTCTGATGAAAAATATCCCCGACTATTAGTTTCAAGAAGAACTAGAGACGGAAAATTCTTGGGAAGGGGAAAGACATTTGGACCGTTTACTCAGGGCAGCTCAAAATTACTTACAATTGGAACGCTAAGAAAAGCATTTCAAATTAGAATTTGTAAGACCCTTCCAAAAAAAGTCTGTTTAGAATATCATTTGGGAAATTGCGAAGGTCCATGCGAATTCAAAGATGCACAGGAAAGATACCCTAAACATGTAGAAGCCTTACAGGATGTTCTAAAAGGTAAAAATCAAACCAAAGTTTTTACAAAAAAATTAGAAGAGGAAATGCAACAAGCTGCCCAATTACAACAATTTGAGCGAGCAAAAGACATTCGTGATACTCTGATCAGGCTCGGAAGTCTTCAGACTAAACAAAAAATGGAATATGTTGAAAATTCTGACGAAGAATATTTTGGAATAGGAGTTCAAGAGCATTCAGCAGTTGTTATGAATTTTAGAATGATCAATGGAGTAATTCGAGACAGTGACAAGTTCTTTTATGATTTGGTAGGGGATAATTCTTTTTCTAATTTTTTATATCAATACTATTCTACACATAAAATCCCAAAATTCATTATAGTTAGTGAATTGCCTGAAAATCAAAATTTATTGGAATCTTTACTTTCAGAACAATCTGGGTTTGATGTCAAAATCTTAACTCCTACTAGGGGAAAAAAAAAGGATATCATTAATTTGATTTTAAAAAACATTAAACTAATCCATTCCAAAGGTGGAAATCCTGGGTTGGTTGAATTAAAGGAGATTCTTAGCCTTCCTGTAATCCCAAACATCATAGAATGTTTTGATATTTCTAATCATGGTGAAGATTTTGCTGTTGGGTCTATGTCTAGATTTATTGGAGGAGTTCCCAACAAGAATGGCTATAGAAAATTCAAAATCAAAACGGTTACAGGACGAGATGACTTTGCAATGATTGAAGAAATTATCAAAAGACGATATTATAGATTGCTAGAAGAAAATTCTGAACTTCCTGATTTGATTGTTATCGATGGTGGTAAAGGACAACTTGGTTCTGCTATGAAATCTTTGGAATCTCTTGGTTTGGATGTACCTTGTATTTCTTTAGCAAAAGAAAATGAGGAAATCTATGCCCCAAAACATAAAAATCCAATCATAATCCCCAAATACAAATCATCTCTGAAAATTTTACAGCATGCAAGAGATGAGACCCATAGATTTGGTGTGGCATACAACAGGACTATAAGAAAAAACAAAATAAAATAAGAAAAAAGGAAAAGTTTTTTGCTAGTTCACTGTAACAGTTCCGACCATCCAAGGGTGAACCATACAGAAGTAATCATAGAAGCCTGAGTCATCAAATGTAAATGCATAAACTGCATCTGCCATGACTAGACTACTATCAAATACGCCAGATGGACCTTCAGCTGGACTACCGCCAGTTA
>JBOEHF010000038.1:0-5343 GCA_050633805.1 Candidatus Nitrosopumilus sp. | reverse complement strand
CCACGTCTTTTGTAATCGTTGTTTGTAGTATTTTCTAATACTTTGATAATTTTTGATTTCTTTACTTTAGCATCACCTGTTGCTAAATTAACAAAGTCAATTGATTTCAAAGCTGTTTTTCTATTATTACCTCTAACTCTTCTTGTTACTGTAACTTGAGATCCATTAATTGGCTCATTTGGATATCTGTCAGTTTCATATTTTCTTCTAATTCTTAATGGAACTCTTCTTCCACCAGTGATTTTGCTGGTTGCCAAGTTCTCTACGGATTTTCTCACGAAATAATCTCTGAATTACTCTAATTTATACAAAACGCAAAAAATTAGCCGTAAGATAAAATCCTTCTTAGTTTACTTCTGTAGCAATTTGTGGAGTTGCTGTCTGTCTGTTGGCAGTTTTTCTTACTTTGGAGAATAATCTTTGTTTTAGATCTTCTACGTCTCCTTTGATTCCAAAATATTTTTGGAACTTTTCAGTTGTTGTGTAAATTTTTAATCTTCCCACATTTTGATGAGTAATGTAATCTAACTGTCGTAATTCTTTGAGATGTGCGTAAACTCCAGATCCCCTTGTCTCAACAAGTTGTTTTGATGAAATAGGTTGACTGTATGCAATGTATGATAATGTCTTTAGTGTTGCATTTGGAAGAACTGGTTTTGATGCATATCTTTTGACAGTTGCACTGTATTCTGGTTTTAATTGCATGACATACGAACCGTCTGGAAGCATGATGATTTCCAATGCTTTGAATGCTGACTTTGTCTTTTTCATAATGTTTTGTAGTAAATCTAATGTCTTTGTTCTAGATTCTGTGCCTGATGCTCTGATAATGTCCTCAATTCTTAGTGGTCTTCCTGCGGAGTACAATGCAGCCTCTATTCTTGCTGTTGCTTCATCTAGATTGTCAATTTTTGCCATTTCTTATGCCTCAATTAATTTGTCAACTCGTTTTTCATTACGATAATTTTGATGTCATCTTCAACCTGCACCAAGTCTACCTTTTGGTCTCTTGCCAAAAACAATGCGGCAAAGAAACATCTGATGGAATCCACCTGATCTAAATCTGCAATTATATCTTGTAATACTCCAAACCCTGCGTGTCCTATTTTTTTCATAATCAAATCTTCGTATTTCCCAATTATGCTTTCAAGTGAAATAAAGAATTCTTGAAAATCTGGCGCTTCAATTGGTTCTATTTCTAATGCTTTGTTTCTTCTTGATTGTGGATTTGCAATTGTACCGATTAAATTTTGCAACAATCCTAACAAATCGTCTAGTGATACTGGATATGTGGATTCATGTCTGTATGGAATGTCGATTAATTCGATATCTACATCTGTTCTTTGATGCATAGGTTTTTTCTCCATTGCCGCCTTTTGTAATGCAAAAATGCTTTCAACTTTCATTCTGTAAATCAATGATGATGACAGCGCTGCCATCCCTGCCACTTTGAGATCTTTCTTTCCTGTTTTTTCAAGAATTTTTATTAATAAATTCAAAATTTGAATAAGATCAATTTCCCAAACATCTTTTTTGGCTACTGATTTTGGATCAAACAGAACATTTACTGGTTCTTGTGAAATACTATTGGGAGTTTGTGCTTCACTCACATGACAACTCTTTGTCTATTCAATAATATCTAAGGGCTCTATTTTTTTCTAACATCCAGTCAACTCTTATATTGTTAGTATGGAAAAATAAATCATGAAATCTGCTAGGATCACAGGCCCAAACGAGCCTCTTGCAGTATCTGAAACTGAGACTCCTAAACCTCAAGGAACCCAGGTCTTAGTCAAAGTATCTTCTGTAGGTGTATGTCACAGTGATCTTCACTTGTGGGAAGGCGGCTATGATCTTGGTGATGGCCAATTCATGAAAGTCACTGATAGAGGCGTAAAGTACCCTGTAACTCCTGGGCATGAAATTGTTGGAACTGTTGAGCAAATAGGAGATAGTGTTTCTAATGTTTCAGTCGGCGATGCAGTTCTAGTATATCCTTGGATTGGATGTGGTCAATGTCCGGCATGTAAAGTTGGAAATGAAAATCTATGTGATGCTCCAAAATCTATGGGTGTTTTCCAAGACGGTGGCTATTCTGATTATTCTTTAATTCCTGATTCTAAGTATTTGGCAAAACTTGATGGTGTTGATCCAGATGCTGCAACTTCAATTGCATGTTCTGGACTTACAGCATACACTGCAATCAAAAAAGCAAATCAAAACTCTCCGGAGTTTTTGGTAATTATTGGAGCTGGTGGACTAGGATTAATGGGCGTTCAAATTGCTAGCGCTATTACCGATGCTAAGATTGTCTGTGTTGACTTGGATGATGCAAAATTAGAAACTGCAAAAGAGATGGGTGCACATTTTACTGTAAACTCTAAAGATCCTGAAACAGTCAAAAAAATAATGTCGATATGTAATGAGAAGGGCGCTGACAGCGTTGTTGATTTTGTCAATGCTCCTCCTACAGTAAAAACTGGTTTGGCAGTTTTAAGAAAAAGAGGAAATCTAGTTCTTGTTGGTTTGTTTGGCGGTTCAATTGAACTATCTTTAGTAACAATTCCAATGAAATCTATTGTAATTCAAGGTGCATACACTGGAAATTATACTGACATGGTGGAACTACTTGATCTTGCAAGAAAGGGAACCATCAATCCGGTTATTTCAAAAAGATATTCTTTGGATGAGGCAAACACTGCTCTTGAAGATCTAAAAGCACGAAAAATTATTGGTCGTGCAGTAATTAATCCGTAACCAAACAGATTATTCTAAAATTTCATAACAATAAAAATCGAGTATTATCCACGGATACAAAACAAGTTGTGAAGTTGCATTAACTGATATTGAAAACACAGTTCATCCATGCTTACACTTTTTTGTTTGACCGATCTGAATCCATAAAAAATCCGATCTTCAAAAATCTGTGTTATTATGCATGTTCCATATGTGGAAATTATTCTTGAGAATGGTCGCATTTTGGGCATTTTTTATTAATAATTCTGGAGCCGCATTCCATGCAAATTCCACTGCCAACCGCATTGGTAATGGATTGTCTTCTTTTTTCCACATAGATTTTGATTCCGATATAGAATAATGCACCAATCAACGCAGAATAGTGAAAAGGAACATATTGAGTAATTCCAAGAACAATTAGAAAAATCCCTGCCATCAAAATAATATCTCGTCTTTCAAATTTCAACAAACCCCAAAAACCCAGTTATTCATAAAAAGATGCCGGAGCTCAGACTCGATTAGTTTACTTCATTTCAAAGTCATTACTCTAACTCTTCTTCATTGCTCGGCAATTAGAATTGGAGATAATTTGTTAATAAGATAATGATGTGGTGGGATTGGGGAAATTTGAATTCCCGACCTCTGCGTCCCAAACGCAGAATCATACCAAGCTAGACCACAATCCCAACAAACTCAAAGAATCGCCCAATTTAAGCTTCACAGGTAATCATTTTAAAGGTAAAATCACGATCGAAATTGTGCAAACAGAACAATACATCAAAGCAGGAAAAATCGCTTCAGAAGTAAGAGAGATGGTCAGGGTCAAAGACTGGGTAGGAAAATCCGTTTTTGAGATTTGTGAGGAAGTAGAAGGAGAGATTAGGAAAAGAGGTGCAAAATGTGCATTTCCAGTTAATGCAAGTATTAATGAAATTGCAGCACACTATACTGCAGAACCCAATGATCCTATAACAATCAAAGATACCGATTTGGTAAAAATCGATCTTGGTGCACAAATTGACGGATACATTGCAGATACTGCAGTAACTGTTTGTTATGATGCACAGTATGACGGATTAGTTCAAGCTGCAGAAGAATCTTTAGCAAATGCAATGTCAATGATTAAGGCAGGTGTCAAAGCTAGTGACATTGGACGAACTATAGAAACTACCATTAAACAAATGGGATTCAAACCCATTGCAAATCTTAGCGGTCATTCCTTAGATCAATACACAATACATGCAGGAAAATCAATTCCAAACATTTGGTCTATAGGGGGATTTTCCCTTTCAGAAAATTCGGCATATGCATGTGAGCCTTTTGTTACAACAGAGCAAGGAGGAGGATTTGTAAGAAATGGTCAGATAAAAAATATTTTTGCGCTAAACTCTCGAAAGAAAACAAAAAATTCAGATGCAGACAGGATGCTTGATTTTATTTGGGAGAATTGCAACATGTTGCCATTTGCACTAAGATGGCTTACAAAAGAATGGGAAGTAAAGGAAGCTAGAGAACTATTGGATTTCCTAGTAAAGAAAAAAGCGATTCAAGCATATCCGGTCCTAATTGAAGTAAATGAGCAAAGAGTTGCACAGGCAGAACACACATTCATTCCAAATGAGGATGGAGTTACAGTAACTACCAAGGCAGAATAATTAGCATGAGTGAAGTCAGTCCTTGTCCAAAGTGTAAAGGATTAATGTTCAGTGAACAAGGAGAAGGAGAGTCATGGTTTTGTCCTACTTGTAATGTAAAATACAAAACTGAGTAATCTAAATTATTGCTCTATTGTTTCGCCAAAGATTTTCTCAATTCTGGCCATTCCGTCACATGAATTACACTTTGATGTTTTTGCAAACAATACATCCCCTTCACTGAATTTTCTTTTAGTGATTGTTCCGCATTTAGTGCACTGTTCTACAGTATGTTCGGTTGTGATTTTTTTCTTTTTGAATATCATTGTGGCACTCCTGAGGTATTTCCCACCCCAATTATTACAACCGTTTGGCCTTCAGAAGTATTTTCACGAATCATTTCGTGTACTTGTGAGTGTACATCTTCAGCAGTATCTGCAATTTCTTTAGTCATCAAAGTAATTGCTTCTTTTACTGATTGTTTAATGACAATTGAGAATATTGGAATTTTTTTGCTTGTGGCAACTGCCTCAATTTGAAATCTTTCTGTTCCAATGCCGCCGATCGCAGCACCGAAGCCTTGGGCAACTGATGCAGAGTCTTCACCCTCCATTTTCAATGCAGCATCAATCATAATTATGGCATCAACATTATTTTCTGAAATTATTTTTTCTAGTCCATCTGCTGGTCTTCCTACAGTAGATCCAGGCCCTTCAGCTTTTAAAAGAAGTAATTGTCTATTTTCAAAATCAGTTTTTGCAAGAGATGTTTCTAATGCAACTGTTTGTTTTTCATTATCCAACATCATTTTTCCAACAATCATGGGGCCGATTCCATCACCTACTGGCTGACCTGTTTTAAATGCAGGAATTGCTTCTTTCATAGCTTCTGCCTGCTCCATTATAAAGGGAAGAATCATTTGCAGTGGTAAGATCAACGGATAGTTGTTTTGTTTTTTTGCAGTCAAAAACAT
>JBOEHF010000037.1:0-4260 GCA_050633805.1 Candidatus Nitrosopumilus sp. | reverse complement strand
TGATATGTTAAAAGAGATCGGTGTGGATTCTGAATCCAAAGAAATTGGAACCGACGAAATTGAAAAAGATGATTACTATAGTAGATATTTTGCTCAAACACCTAGAATGGTAACTAATAGGGGATGTATTGACATCAAAAATTCTAACATTGATGTTGTACAAATAATTCAAAAGGGATAATCATGCAAGATCCAAATCCACTTCCATGGGGAGCATTAGATAGATTTCAAGCCCAATTTGCTGTAAGAAAGTCAACTGGAACTAATTACAATAACTATCTTGCAAAAACTAATCTTCACACAAAAGGTCACTTTGCATCAAAAACTGTGGAACGTGTTGAATGGATTGGCTCTGGCAGTCTGGCATCAAAACTAAACTCTGATAATGAACTAAATGAAATGATCGCGAAACAATCTGTCAAAGATGCTACCATCTATGTTGAACCCACTGAAACTGCAGTCAGAATTAGAGGAAAATGGGATAACCATCTTGCTTTTGGAATTACTAAAGAACTCTTTGAAATCTATGACCGTATTGCTGGTCACATTAAATCTGTCTAAGCTTTCCACCAGTCTAAAGCCAAGAAATCAACTTTATCTTTTCCTTTTGGGATTGCTAGTATGAATTGTTTCTTTACTGATGATGCAAGTCTTCCTGCAAGAACAATTCCTGTTGATGTGATTGGTTCACTTCTTGTATAGACTTGAATCAAAAACGGGGCATGATCAATACCTGGACCTTTTTCATAAACTGCAAAGTCACATCCAAATTTAATCCCGGGATTGATGATGTATCCTTTATCTCTAAAATTTTTGTATACTAGATATTTTTTCCCAAATTCATGAACTTCTTTTTTACAAATTTCAGTTAATTGTTCAGGTGAAATCTTTTGTTTTGATTTTGCTATTGTGATCTTTTTATTTTCTAAAAGATACAACCCTTCAATAAGATCTAAAATTAAAGGCGCATCTATCTCTTTGATTTTTGGTTTTGGTATGCCTATTGGCTTTCCATAATATCCTTGACTGAAAAGTTTTCGTGAATCTTCGATACTCCATACTATGATTCTGTTTTCAATTAACTCACTTTTCATTATCGTTGTAAATTACTCTCTGTATATGAATTCTCTAGTAAAATTTGGTGTTTGTAGACGATGAAAATAAAGTAAAAGTGTAAAAATTTGGGTTGATTATAGGCTTAATGCTAGTAGGATGAATGAATCTGACACTCTTTGACATTTGTCTGACATTTCCTCAATTCCTTCTATTACATCTTTAATCAATAGCAGTTCTTTTGTGTTTGTTACCTCACTTAGTAGTTTTATTGTTGCTGCCCTGTATTTGATGTCTATCTCTCTTTCAATCGTTTGAGTTTCCTGAGCCAACTCAATTGCATTGGCAGTGTTTGTATTGAGACTACGAATGATTTCATTTAGTTTGTAAACCTCGTCTACTACTAACTCAATCAGTTTTGTAATGTCTTGATCCAGTTTTGCACTTTTCAATGTTGTAATTTTTACATTTGATAGCTTGAATGAAATGCCTGTGATGTAACCTGCAATCTCGTCCATTGTGTATGCTGTGTTTAGGAGATTTTCTCTATTCATGATCAATCCCCCCACATCTGCAACCTCGCGTGTGATTTTTCTTCTCAAGTTTTCTACTTCTTCTTCGATTGTTGAAATTTGTTCTAGCGTGTTTTTGATACCTGGCTTGTCTTTTTTCATCATCATTTCAGGTAATTGTGCTAATTCTCTGGATGCATTTAGAATTCTATTGATTTCGTCTTGTAAAACTGCTATAGCCTTTCTTTTTGCTTGAACTTCAAGCTCTCCGCTATACATAACAAAAATGAAAAAACCTCGAGGTAATTTAAATCCTCTATGGTTTTTGAACTTTTTTGAGCATGAATTACATCAAATTTTTATCATGTGCTACTTTTTTTTGCCCTTTGTATAGTGTGATGACTTCTTCATTAGTTGATGCGTCTTCAACTGCTTTTTCAACTCTAATCTTTCCTGTAAATTTTGGAAATCTCAAAGCTAAACCTGCATCTTTACGAATTGCATTTAGTGCTGCTTTATGAATTGGACTGAGTGTAATCTCTGATGCAACAACTTCGATAACTAACTCTGGTTCAAACCATACATCTGCTTCCATTTCACTTATGATGCGCAGATTTTTTTTAATTGATACTTTTGGATGTAGTATTTGGTAAAGTTGATCTAGTGATTCATCTGAAAAACCTGTTCCCACTTTGCAAATACTTGGGAATGTATCTTCACCTTCATCATAAGTTGCTAAAAGCAATGTTCCATAATTTCCAGTTCTTCTCCCTTTTCCAAAAAATCCTCCAATGACGACAAGATCTAAACTATCTCCTAACTCGTTTCTGTATTCTCGTTTGAGTTTCAACCAGTGACTTCCTCTAGAACCTGCCTGGTATGGTTTGTCTAACATCTTTAGCATCAAGCCTTCACTGCCTGCATTGATGCTGTTTTCCATAACATCTTCAATTTCATTTTGGTTTCTCACTATGCTCATGGGAATGTATTTTGCAAAATCGTTTTCTTTGACATGTTTTTCAAGTTTCTCTCTTCTTTCTTTGTAACTTAACTCTACGCAACTTTTTCCATTACAATATAAAATATCAAAAAAGTTTACCGTGATAGGATATTCTATTACTGCTTTTTCAATTTTATATTTTCTTCTTCGGTGCATTAGTTCTTGAAATGGGAGAAACTCTCCTGTGTTCTCATTAATTGCAACTGCTTCAGCTTCTAAAATTATATTGTCTGCTTGAATATTTTTAGGAATTTTTTCTATAATGTCTGGATAGTAACTCTCAATTCTTTCTAAACTTCTTGAAAATAATTCAACTTTGTCGCCTTCTATGTGAAGTTGAACTCTTTCCCCGTCTAGTTTGTATTCTGCTGCAAACTCATCTCCCATCTTTTCTATTGCCTCTTCTTCACTTTTTACTCTGTCAGCTAACATTGGTCTAATTGGATTAAATAAAACAATTTCAAACTTTTCAATTCCCTCCATGCCTTTTGTTGCAATTGTTTCTGCAACTTTGCCCAAGTCACTAGAAACGTTGTATGCATGTTGTAATTTTTTTCTATTTTCCTTATTTCCTGAAAATGCCACTGCTAATGCATCCATTACAGTATTTTCTGCAACCCCTAGTCGTAATGTGCCAAGTAATAACTTTGTAACAAATTTTACTTCTGTTGGTTTGGATTTGTTCCAAAGACTGGAGATGAAATTAATTTTTTTATCTTGAATGTTTTTTCCTGCACCTTCTAACTGAGAAATTGACCATAATACTTCGTAAATCCTTTCTACTGTGTTGGCCTTTGTAGTGAACAATGCTTCATCATATGATTCTGAATCAATTCCAAAATCAAAAAGTCCTGTCTGTGTTTTTTTCTCTAATGTTTCTGAAATAGCTTTTCCAAGATCCCCTGTTTTGTTCAACGTTCCAATAATGTCATTTTCATTTATTCCTAATGATTTTTTGGCAGCTCTTAACACTAATTTTTCTGAAACTCCAAGCTCAATTCCTTCAAAATCTGGTCTTAGTTTTCCTTGAATTAGATATGTGATTTTAGAAATCACGTTATTTGGAGTCTTTTCAAACAATTCTACTAAAAATTGTGTTAATTCTAATCTTTTTCTGGTGGATTCCATTTTGTTAAAAGATTCAGCTAGAATTGCAAACTTCATTTAACTTCACTATGTAATCTTGAATAAAAGTCTGAATTAGATGTATCTGAAGATTGTTGGTTTGTCAGATTTTGGAAGATCTGAAACTAGTGCAAAATTGCAAAATGGGTATAATTTCTTGTATTGTTTCATAAAACTCCATGCAACATCATGCGTCTTGAATTTTGTTCTGATTCCCTCTATCTTGCTCTTTTTCCCAAACACGTCAAATACCACTACCGAATATTCTTTGGGACGATTATGTGGCCTTGCTTTGAGTAACCATGCAAATGCAAAGATGAAGACTGCTCCTAAAATCACATACTCTCCAGCAATTTTGAAAAATGCTAAGATGATTCCTGGGATGGTCTGTCCAAATAATACTGCTACAAAACTTGAAAATGATATGACTGCTAATGCTGTGAAAATGTATGTCTTCCAATCAAATACCTTTTGAAAAGCATTCATGACCTAATTCGATTACAGGGTTTTTTGATTTAACTATTTCCTATGATTAGCAAGATCCAAAATTACTAGTCCGGATCTTCGTAG
>JBOEHF010000036.1:267-4470 GCA_050633805.1 Candidatus Nitrosopumilus sp. | reverse complement strand
AAATAATTCTTCTAAATTAGTCTCAATATATTATAGATTCATGGTAAAGCTGGGCTTAATTCAGACTACACCACAAAGTACAAACCAAAAAGGAATTAACAATGCAAGTGAAATTTTAAAAAAATTAGGAAGAAAAAATACTGAGATCGTCTGCTTGCCAGAGCAGTGGTTGAAAAATAACGAAATTGATGATTTTGAATTAGAATTTTCCGAATTTAAAAAAATAGCAAAAGAATTTTCCATGACAATTATTCCAGGGGCATTCTATGAAATGTCAAAAAACAAGACTCAGATTATTGCCCCCATAATAGGCCCAAATGGGGAATTCATAGGCAGGCAAGAGAAAATCCATCCTTTTGATTATGAACGGGACAGAGTGATTCCTGGAAAAGAGACTAAAATTTTCAATACTGCCTGTAAATTTGGAGTGGTAATTTGTTACGATATGGTGTTTCCCAAAGTGGCCAACACATTAGTGGAAAAGGGAGCTCAAGTGTTATTTTCTCCAAGTAGGATAGTCAGGAGAGGAATTCAGCCTTGGCGAATGTATGTTCAGGTAAGAGCATTGGAGAACAGAATACCGATTTTAGCTGCTAATGTGGAGAATCAAAAATTCGGAGGAAACAGTCTCATCGTAGACTTGACAGAAAATAACAAAGTGGTAACAACCCAAGTCATGAAATTAAATGGCGAATGTGGCAAAAGTAAAGAGTTTGATTTGAGGAAATATGAAAAGAGTAGAAAAGTTAGATTTTCAGATTCAAATAAATTCCAATGACTAGTTACCAGCTACAAATTCTTCGCATGCAGCTTTTGCTTTAACATCAGAGGTTTGTTCAATTGGATGTTTCATTAAATATGCACTTGCAGGTTTGATTGGTCCACCGACACCCCTATCAAGTGCAATTTTTGCCAATCTTATTGCATCGATAACGATTCCAGCAGAATTTGCTTTATCATCTACTTCTAATCGAACTTCCATATTGTAAGGAACATTTGCCCACTGGCGCCCTTCAATTCTCATAAACATGAGTTTGGTGTTGCCTAAGAATGGAATAAAATCAGAAGGTCCAACATAGATTTGATCATCATCTAGTCTTTCATCGAGTTGACTTTGAACACTTTCAGTTTTAGAAATTTTCTTTGAAACAAGTCTGTCTTGTTCTTTCATGTTTAGGAAGTCAGTGTTACCACCTACATTGATTTGATATGTTTTTTCAATTTTTGTTCCCCTATCATTACATAGTTTAGCTAGAGTTCTATGAACAATAGTTGCACCAACTTGTCCTTTGATATCATCGCCAATGCATGGAATATTTTTGTCTGCAAACTTTTTTGCCCATGTTTCATCAGATGCGATAAATGAAGGAATGCAGTTAACAAAAGCAGTATTTGTATCAAGGCAAATCTGTGCCCAGTATTCAGTTACTTTATCAGAACCGACAGGCAAATAGGATACAATTATCTCAACGCCGGTGTCTTTGATTACTTGTTTAACTTCTTCAGTGATTTGTTCAACAGATTTTGGATTCTCAATAGGCTTGATTCTATTTTCTACCCACAATCCGACTCCATCTAAAATGGGACTTTCATAAATTTTAGCATCAGTTTTTGGCAATTCATCTTTTGGAATCCAATCAACCATGTTTGGAAATGCATAGATTGCTTCATGGAGGGGTTTTCCAACTTTGTTCTCACCAACATCAAATCCACAAACAAAATCAATATCATGAATTCCATAGCCAGCTAATTTATCGTGAATAATTCCAGTAACTTCTTGATCAGGGTTTTTTCTATAATACTCAATGCCTTGAATTAAACCTGAAAAACAATTACCAATTCCTACTAATCCTACCCTTATTCTACCTACCATTCGAAAATCTGTGTTATTTGGCGGGTTTAAAGTTTTCTTAATTAAAGAAAAAAATCAGTAAGATTAAGGCAGAATTTTATACTTGACACCGAAGATTAAGATCATGTTAGAGCCAGGCCGACCAGTTAAAGACATAGAAATTAGCTCAAACATGTCAATAGAAAAAATTTTTGGCGAATTGTCTCAATCAGGAGGATTTGAGTCAGTAAATCTTTCAGACGGTTTAGAAATTTTAACAGATATGATTTCAGACAAGCAATGTCTAAAATTTGTCTCATTTGTAGGAGCTGTAGTTTCAACCGGATTAAGAGGCATCATCAAAGATATGATCAAAAACAAATGGTTTGATGTTGCAATTACAACATGTGGTGCTTTAGATCATGATATTGCTAGGCACTTTTCTCATTACAAAGAAGGGTCATTTACAATGGATGATGGAGAACTAGCAGATCAGGATATTCACAGATTAGGTAACGTACTGGGGCCTATGGATAGTTATGGCCCGTTAATCGAAGAAAAAATGCAGGCATTTTTAGAAGAAGAGTATCAAAATGGTACAAAAGAAATGACTACAACAGAAATTTGTAAAATGATTGGAAAACACTTGGGAGAAGATTCATTTCTTTATTGGGCATACAAAAACAATGTTGATGTTGTTGTTCCAGGCATAATGGATGGGGCAGTTGGAAGTCAAATTTGGTTATTTTCTCAAAAGCACAATGATTTTAAATTAAACATGACAGGGGATGCAAATCTTCTTTCAGGATTAATTTTCAAAGCTGAAAAGTCAGGAGCATTTATGATTGGAGGAGGGATATCAAAACACCACACATTATGGTGGAATCAATACAGAGAAGGGTTAGATTATGCATTGTACATTACAACCGCACAAGAATTTGACGGCAGTCTAAGTGGAGCATTGGTTAGAGAAGCAATTTCATGGGGAAAAGTTACAAAGAAAGCTAGACAGGCAACACTTCATGCAGAAGTGACAACAATATTGCCATTCATTTATGCTGCATTAATTTCAAAATTACAAAATTAGGTAAACCTATTATTTGATCAAATCATAAATCATCTATTGAATCCTAGGATTAGAATTAGAGAATTAAAGAAATTAAATTTAGAAGAAGGTTATCTTGTTGATGGGTTTCCGTCTGTAGGATTTAGTAGTGCAATTGCAACAGAATCTATGGTACATACATCACAATTTGAACTAGCAGGAGTAATCGATTCTGAAGATTTCCCTCCAATCAGCGTAGTTAAAGATGGTAAACCAAATTTTCCAACAAGAGTATTTGTCAATGAAGAGTTGAGGGTTGGAATTTTTTTGTCGTATCTCACTTTAGATCAGTCATTGCACAGAGTCACAGCAAAAACCATGTTATCGTGGGCAAAAAAACACAAAATCAAATTAATTGTCAGCAGTGTTGCCATTAAATCACCTGACGGTAATGAAGAAATGATAGGGATAGGAAGTACCGAATCTGCAAGAAATAAAATAAAAGAAACAGGTCTCAAAGTGTTAGAGCATGGAACAGTTCCAGGAATTCCAGGAATGTTACTAAATGAAGGAAGCATATCAAACCAAGATGTAGTTGTAATAATTTTTCATACAGATGGACAAGGTCCAGATTTTAAATCAAGTGCAAAGCTATGCATGGCAATGTCAAAACTTATCCCCGGAACATCTTGTGATATACCATCACTGCAAAAAGAAGCAGAAAAAGCAGAGACAATGATAAAAGAGACACAAGAAGAATCCAGACATCTCAAAGATTCAATGTACAGATAGATCTATTCAATCAGGTTTATTTCATTACAATACATTATCAGAATACTATGATTCAGATCTATGAATTTGCAATAGTAGTAATTGTAATTTCAGCATCAGGAGTAATGGCTCCAGGACCACTGTTTGCAGCAAATGTATCATACGGATTACGAGATGGAACAAGATCAGGGATTAAGATGGCCGTTGGCCATGCAATTGTGGAATTTCCTTTAGTTATTTTGTTAGGGATTGGAGTTTTTTCTCTACAGGTTTTTCCAGAATTTAGAACTTGGATTTCTATTTTTGGAGCAATTACACTTTTTGCATTTGCAACTTTACAAATTAAATCAGTTTTACAAAAGAAAAAAGACATTACAGTAAAACCAAAGCAAGGCCCATTGATTACAGGAATTGCACTTAGTGCATTAAATCCATTTTTTATTATTTGGTGGCTAACCATAGGCTTCAAATTAATTTCAGATGCAATGATGATTTGGGCATTTTCAGGCATACTAATTGTATTTGTTCTTCACATATGGATGGATTTTGCATGGTT
>JBOEHF010000036.1:0-222 GCA_050633805.1 Candidatus Nitrosopumilus sp. | reverse complement strand
GGATTAAGTTTAATGTTAGTGTACTTTGGAATAATTTTTTTGACAGATTTGATTCCTTAACCACAATCCAGAATTTCTATTCCTGAATCACATTGTTCGTTGTATACATTAATTTTTTCAAGAATGTTTTCACATGTCTCAGGATCAAGTGATTTTTCGTATGATTTAATTTCATTTGAGATAATTACATGATCAATGCTACAAGAGTCATTACCAAATACT
>JBOEHF010000035.1:0-4374 GCA_050633805.1 Candidatus Nitrosopumilus sp. | reverse complement strand
TGAAACCATGATGGATGAAACCGTTCCAATGTATTATGCTGGAACATTCATCGGTGTTGGTGATGGAATTCATGATGCACAAGGAGATGCATACACGATTCCAATAGAAGATGGAAGTTATGTATTAAGACTAGAGAATTTTCAGTCAACCAATGGTCCCGACTTGTTTGTCTATTTGTCTACAGATGATAATGCATCAGAGTTTGTCAATCTAGGAGAACTCAAAGCAAACAAAGGAAATCAAAATTATAATATCCCAGAAGGAACTGATCTTCAAAAATACGACAAAGTTTTGATTTGGTGTAAGGCTTTCAGTGTTTTGTTTGGAAGTGCAGAATTATCTTCTCAATAATTTTACTAAAATCAAACAGACTAATACAAGAATTACCTATGAAAGATCATGAATAATTTTCTTAAAGCAACATCAATGGATCATGTGAATATGAATGTCAAAAATCTGACTCAAAGCGTAGAGTTTTATAGAAATCTCTTTGGATTTGAGATACGAAAAGCTGATAATTCTCCAAATAAGTTAGATGTACCATCACAAATTATTGGAAATGATTCCATCAAACTTTGTTTGTATGAGGATCCCCAAATGTCTACCAGTGGGGGAATAGCTCATTTTGGTTTTCATGTAGCAAATTTTGATCAAATCATGGGTAAATGTAAAGAATTGAATGTTGAAGTTCTTTACGGTGGCCCAGTAGAATTTGAAAAATCAAGATCTGTTTACATTAAAGATCCAAGCGGGTATGATATTGAATTAAGTGAAGTATCTGGTGGCGGACTCTAGATTTGATTTTCATGCCTGTCTGCGTCCATTTTCGTCCCCAATTTAGCGGCTGAATCCCCCATGAGTTCATTTTAATGCTCAAAAATGGTTCAACCCTCTAAAGGACTCAGTAAGGAGTTCCTTGATCTCTTTGATTCTTAAATGCTGTAAGGTACCACTCAAACTCATCTAGAAAACGTCCAGTTCTTTTCTCATATCCCTGATGTATGAGATTGCCTGATTTGTCAAATGCTTCATGTACTTTGGAAATTTGAAGAGAAGATGGAATAGAAGGGGAACCCAATTCTGCAAAAATTTGTCGTATATGTTGTGCTGCATTTACGCCCCCAAAGGGACCCACTGAATAGGAAACTATGGCAGAAGGTTTGAAAAAATATTCTTCAAGACAGTAATCAAGAGTGTTTTTCAAGGCAGCTGATGTAGTATGATTGTATTCGGGTGTAATTGGGATATATCCATCAGCAGAAACTATCATGTCATGTAATTTTTGAAATTTAGGCTCAGGGTTTTTCATTTCTTTATACATTCTATCTAAAATTGGCAAATCCAATTGCATTGGATCAATCAATGATACTTTGTGTCCTCTATCTTCAATATTTCTTGTGACGTAATAGCTCACTTTTTCACCATTTCTGTCACTTCTTACAGAACCTAAAATTACTGCTATATTCATACCAAAAAATTTCACAATTATTTCATAAAGTTTTCCCCAAAACTGGTTAAAACCTAGGATTTTTCAATTTTTAATCTCTCTGACATCTGCCATATCTTTTAGCAATCCTTCAAGCTGTTTTGCACCAAATTCTTTTGATACAATACTTCTTGCCTTTTCCCAATAAGACAGAGTCTTTTTGGATCTGAATCTAAAATAAAAGAAAAAATAGAAAATTAGCTGGTTGGGTTCATCGCAGCTGCTCTTTCTTTAAGTTTTTTATCAATTATGGCATCAACATACTCTCCTTGCTGTACGTTACAGTCGCCAATGTTCACAGCAAAACCATCAAAAGTTTCAGCAATACACCCTGCCTGAGTATTTGCAATTACCTGTACCCTTTCCATATACTCATCAGGAGCAACATACCACATTAGATATGCAAATAGAACTATTGCAGATGTGGCAATTACTCCGCCTACAACTAGTAGGGATTTTGTATTTGATGAATTTTTTGCTTTATTTGGTTGTCTTTTAATTGCAGACATACTCACCCTTTCTCAAAAATTCATTAAAAATCAAATAGACATTTTCCACTAGTAGATTTCACATGTGAAAACTGCATGTGGAAATTGTTTCTGGATGTTATATCTGATTTTACCTTAGATTAATTAAGAAATATGTACAAACAAAAACAACACGAAGGAAAATTATCGCGACGCATACTTTTGTCTGCAATGATTGCAGGAATTGCAGTTGCTGTGGTTTTCACTATAACTCCGTGGAACTATATTCCTACTGAGGTAACTGAAGATGTAACTGTCATTTCAAACATGGAATATGGCTGTGTTGGAGAATCCCGATACGGGATGATTGTGGTTGTACCTGAATGTAGTGCACAAACAGGCGATACAGTATCTGCCACATTTAACGTTCCATCGGGAATAGTAAATGGCTATTGGGCTGAACTTGAACAAAGACAGAACCCGATGGTAGACACATGGGATAGCAACGTAGAAGGTTCAGGTTTCTCCCCATGATTTTTTTGATTTTTCTAAAAACTAAATTCGTTTAATCATATTTTTCATGCTTTGAGAATTTTTTGAATTTCTGACTTCTCTACTTTTCTACCTGGATATGATCTAATGGAGCGTCTCTTCTCAATTGTTTTAAAAAATGACGGGTTCCTATTTTCTCTCTCTATTGCCTTTATGAGATGATATTCTATTTCTTTTCCTGAGAATTTGAGATTGTCCTCTGATGCCATAGAAAATAACTATGTTGGTCTTGCCAATCTGACATAGTTCTCATTATCTTTTTGATACACGGCAATTGGCATGGTATTAACAATCCCAAGTCTGGGTTTGCCTCTAGGAACTGTCTTGCCGAGTTGGGATTACATACTCCCATTAACCTGTAATTGTCTGCGAATTCTAATCCTTTTTCAGATAAAATCTTTCTAAAATCTAAAGTTTCTAAAATGCCAAATTTACTTTCTTTAAGATCTTCAATAAGAGTAGCTGCTTCATCTATATTTTTTTAGTTTTTACAGTATGTGCAAAACTCATTGACTGTGATTTTCATTTTATCCATATATCGGAGAAATACGATTTCCACACATGAAAGCTATATGTGAAAAATGTATTTTGGTATAATAACAAAATAGAATATATCAACATCATGGACACGAAAAAAATTGGACTTTTTGTAGCAATAGCCGTTGGCATTTCTGCAATTGGTACAATATTCATCGGAATCAATTTTTCCCAGGGCGATGTTGACAAATTTGCAGTAGATTTTCAGACAGTTGATGTACTACTCAAAAACAAAGAACATGTTTTTGTTGTAGATATTAGAACTGCAGACAAATATCAGTCAGGACATATTGACGGTGCATCACATGATATTTTGGATTCAACAACTCTGGAAAAAAGAGTAAACACTATCCAGAATAGATTGCCAGAAATTGCATCAACATACAACCTGGTATTAGTTGATGAAGATGGAACTGAGGCCAAACAAACGGCACAGAGCATGACTGAGATGGGAATACAGACCTTCTATCTTAATGGTGGCATGAATAATTTGGATGCAAACCTGGAACCTTCTTCCCAAATTGTTATTGATTCAGATGAATTGGCCCAAAAACTTGCAGCAAATGAAGACCTATACTTGCTTGATGTAAGAGAACCTGATGAACTATTGCAATCTAAAATAGATGGTTCGATAAATATTCCTCTTGCAGAGATTTTTGAACCTAATGGAATAGATGAAATTCCAAAAGACAAACCTGTTGTTGTCATTTGTGGTTCTGGAAACCGAGCAACTATTGCAACATATGCTATGGCTCAAGAAGGTATTGACTTTCAGGTTCTAGAAGGCGGAATGAAAGCATGGAATGCCAAAATTCAAAAGCAATCAGGGATGTAAGTTCCCTTTTCTTTCTTTTTATTAAATCAAGATTATATGGAATGAAAATTAGAATATTCTAGGTTTGGATGATTTTAAAATTCTTGGACGAGATTCAAAATTAAAAAAGGATATTCTCAAGGCATTATCTGATGAATATTCTAGAACAATAATGAATTTCACAATTGAACAATCAAAATCAGTTGTAGAAATCGTAAAAGAATGTGATATCCCAATGACTACTGCATATAGACGTGTAAAAGAGCTTGAAGAGAACAAAATTCTCAAAGTTACAGGTTCTGTTGTTACTGATGATGGAAAAAAATACTTTCTTTATCAAAACAGACTAAAGTCCATCTATGTGATTTTTGGTTTTGAAGAGTTAGATGTACAAATTGTAGAAAATGAAGGGATGGGAACTAGTGCTTATTGGTGATATTTTCTAATCTGTATTCCAAAGAACAAATCAAAGAGTGTTTTCAACACGATTTTGCGATCGAAACTATGAAAGATTCTT
>JBOEHF010000034.1:0-1054 GCA_050633805.1 Candidatus Nitrosopumilus sp. | reverse complement strand
CCTCAAACTAGAATATTTTTTTTCTAAATTGACTTATACGTGAGCATCAAACTACTTCCTTAACTATGTCCCCAAACACGGTGTGCTGGGGATGTAGTTGGGGGTCTCTAGGGTACACCCACGTGGAAAAAAGAAATTTTTTTCTCATCAAATTGCTTTTTGGTGTTTGTAGAGAGCGTATACTAGTATCATTAATGAGCTAATCCACAACACAGATGAGTTATTGGCCAAATAATCACCTCCAAACGTATGATAATATCTAAATTCCAAATCCCCTATTGTACTGACAAAAAACCCTATCAAAAGCAAAAACCATGCAGAGTTCAACACGGTATGTCTAAACAAGGTAAATCCAACAACCACCAATCCAAGATTAACGGCAGCAAATGATACGAAAAGTAGGTTAAAGAAAAAATAATAATCTGGTTTGTGTCCGTTTGAAAAAACTAAAAAAGAATATGACAGTACTGTCAAAACAGGAATTGAGACGGCCAATACCCTCTGATACGTCTCAATCTTTTCAGCAAAATAACGTACATTGATGATTATATGGGATATTGTTAACATGGTGCTTGCCAAGAAAAGATAGTCAAATGTATCTAAAACTGATACGTCTAGCACATCATCATATACAAAATACAACAATTCCCCCAAAAACAGAACAAAAAACCCACACCCTAAAAGAAAGTATGATCTTCCAAAAACTCTGGATTTTCCGTATCTTTTTGATACTGCAAAGCTTGCAATTGCAGCAGATATCGGCAATACAAATATCAAAATGTCAAATACTGTTGATGATTCAAAAATACTTGTTCTGGATTTAAGACCAAACGTGATTATTGCAGCGAATGCAAAGATAATCAGCGGTGCCTTGTAGGATCTCTTTATCTCCTGTATGAACAGACTCATTGTACATCAGAATTTACTGAATCGATTCACAGATCGAATTGTATGTATAACTATTTTTGAGGAATTTGTTTTGTATGTTTACGTTTACTAACATCTCTTGATCCTGAATTTCAAATACAGCTTTGTTGAAGGTTGCGACATATTC
>JBOEHF010000033.1:0-6212 GCA_050633805.1 Candidatus Nitrosopumilus sp. | reverse complement strand
ATTGCATCCTATTGTTTTCCACAATCCGCACCAATCATGGGGTTCTGATATTGCAGGAAGTTTCCAACCTTGATGTTCAACATCTAACCAGTTTGTAAGAAATTTAGATTCTGAAACAAAATCTTGTGTATTTTTGAGAGTAGAATTACTTTGCTCAAAGGCAGGACGCAAAAAAGAAACCAATGTTTGATTTTTAGTCTTTTGAATGTGCATGAAATCACTTTCTCTTATGACGAGCTTTTATTCGAAGTATGATGTGGCAGCATGGACATCGTAAATCATCATGAATCATAGAAAACCTACATTCAGGACAAAATTTGTAACCTCGACAAAATTTTGGGTTTCCGTAATATCCTTCCAGTTGATTGCAAATTCCTTTACATGACATGATTATTCATTTGAATTTTTGAGATCTACGACAGTAGTCACAAGGCTCAAAATCAAGAGTTAATCTGTCTAATCTTTCAAGAGTACATTCAAAACAATGTGAAAATAATGCCTCTAATGGCCTTTGAAGGTTTTTTTTACATGAATGACAATGTTTCATTAATGTGAATTTTGTCTCAAACTTTATACAAAATATGTAACATTATGCTATCTATAGTAGCATGCTAGAATTAACAAAGGTACAAACAAAGATTTTAGAAGCATTTTTTGAGATTCAACAAAAAAATCAAGATCCTACACAAGGAATTTCTAGCTATGCTATAAGAAATCAAGGTATTCCTGGAAGAACTTTTGACATTAACAAAAATACACTATTGTACAATCAACTAATTAGAATCATTCATGAGGAAAAAACTGGAAAACAAAATCGGCTTTATTATGAACTAACACCCATAGGATTTTTTTCATTAATTAAATCACTATCAAAATATGATTCTGCAGTTTTAGAAAAATATGTCAAATTCATTCCTTATTTGGGAGAACGATGGCATGCGTATAATCAAAGCCTAAAGCCATATCAATTTCTATTGCCCAGACTATTAAAAAGAGCACTAGATGAAATTGATATTAGTGTGCACTATAGATTACATACAAAAGATCATAAATTTAGGCCAAGAATTGAAGAGATAACTAAACTAGTTTTTGAGGAACGAGGATTAGAAATTAAACAATCCGAATTATACTATCCTGCAAAAGAAGAAGAAAGAGGTATTCCCCACAAAACATTTTTCAAAAAGAAAGAAAAATTATGGAAGAAATTTTTCTCAAAAGAATCTATTAAAATTTCCAATCACATGGTTAACAAGTTAGTATTTCTATTTTATTTTAACGCAATTAAATTAGAACATGATGATCGATTTGGATTTCATATATTCAATGATTTTCATGTAAATGAATTTGAAGAAATGAAGATGGAAATTCCTAAGGAACATGAAAAAATCGATGATTTTGAATCCATTAAAAATGAATATAAAATCAAGTGGGATAAATATGACAAGTTTTGGAGCACAAAACGATTGAAATTTGCAAGTACTATAATGAAAGATATTTTTGAAAAAGATGATTTGTTGTATCTTTTTGGTGATGGATTTGATCCATTACATGCTGTTTTCTACCAAAGACCAACCACTTTTGTAAAGATAGATAAAGCATTTACCAAAAAAATGATTGAAAAAGGTATTGAATATGGAATCATAAAATTCAAAAAAACTAAAGATTCAAAGTCTGAATCAAAGAGTTAATCTCATTTTTAGACAATTTTGGAATTTGCCCTGTCATGAGCATTTGAACTAACACTTTTCCAGCTAATTTGTTAGTCATAAAATTTTGTTGATTAGTCTCTTCTTCTAATTCTAATGCCTTCCTCAAATCCAAAGGTCTTCCACATTTTGTACATAAGCTAGAATATGATGGATTTATCATTGAACAGATAGTACATTTACGAGGCAACTCTTGAATTTTCTCTTCTGGTGCTTTAACTCCTAAATGTTTAAGATATGCCTCATCTACATCTGCATTTACCAAATGGACATAATTTGCAGGCATTTTTGAATCATTAGTCCATCCATGTCTAATTTTCATTTGGGCTTCAGTCATGAATTTAGCAGAGTTTGTAGCCTCTGAATGTCTGAAAAGTTTTAGGTTAACATGTTTATTTACTCCTGCTCTTTTCATAGTTCTTCGTAAAAGACTAGATGCAGTGTAATGTTTCATTGGTAATCCTAACTTTGGTTTCTCTAAAATAATCCATAATGGTGCTTCAGGATCTTCTTTTTGTGGATGATTATCCATCCAATTTGCTAAGTTTGGAACAGACCTTACTAGTCTAATTGGTCTGGAACCTGTCTTACCATCAACATTGATGAATGCACCATAATCATCAAATTTTACATTTTTGATTCTAAGTGATAGTATTTCACCTGGTCTAGTTCCTGCCTCATAATGTACATCAAAGAATGCCTTGTCACGTGGATTTATACATGCTTTTAGAATCTTTGACATGTCTTCATCTGTAATTAATTGTTCACGTACAATTGTATTTTTTACTGGTTTCAGATGAATCCATTTTGTTTCTTCAGGATTTCCAACATCTCGATGCTCTCGTGAACCTAGCTTCATCCACCTAAAGAATATTTTTAGAATTTTTTTATGATCCCATGTATGGTGTGTCTCCTTGCCATTTGGAGAATACTTTTGAATAAATTGAAAAACTAATTCTTCAATGTCTTGTTTTGTAGTGTCTTCCCAGTCTTTATCTAACATTCTAGATAAATTCAATACTACCAAAAGATGTTTTAGTCGGGTTCCTTTGGCTAATGAATTTCTAACCATCTCTTTATCATATTTCTTGATTAATTCTGAATTTTTTGCAGATAATCTCTCAATTGCCTTTAGTGTATGATCAAGACCTTTATCAAAATCATGAATTACAATTTCTTTATTCTTTTGAATTTGCTTTATACTCATGATATAGGTGCATAGATTGTGGGCTTTAAACACAAAAGGTGGAGCCAATGACGGGATCTGAACCCATGACCTATTGATTACAAATCAATTGCTCTACCAGGCTGAGCTACATTGGCACGAAGTAAAATGAATTTTTTGACGGTTTAAAGTGTTACCTGAGGTTGATTTGAAAATAATCTTTATTCGAAAATCGCTAAATTTCCCATCAATTTATAATAATCTGGCATTTTGATACCTGTTATGAGATACGTCGAACCTACTAGAGTCAAGGTTTTGATGATGATGTTTTTTGCAACTGGCTCTATTGGAATTATTGTTGGACTATCTCCTATAGCAGGACCTCAACAGACTCTGATGATTACTTTCATGGGTGTAATCAATATTGGATTAGGTGCTTTCTTCACATTCATCCTTTTGACACAGATTCCAAAAGAACCTGATAAAAGAAAGAAGAAGAAAAAGCGTGATTGATTTAATTTCTGATTTGAAATTAATTCTGCATGTTTTCTAAAGTATAAATAATAATTCTCTATCTGAAATTCAGAAATGTTAGATTTAGTTGCAAAGAATTTGTTTCTTACAAAGGGTAAGGGAGTTCATGAAGACAGACTAACTAGCTTTGAATATGCATTAAGAGATGCAGGGATTGCAGGGACTAATCTTGTTTTAATTTCAAGCATATTCCCACCAAAGGCAAAATTGATCTCTAGAAAGGAAGGTTTGAAAAAAATCTCCCCTGGACAAATTCTATTTACAATTTATTCCAAAAATCAAACAAATGAACCTCATAGAATGTGTGCTGCATCTGTAGGTCTTGCTCAACCAAAGGATAATTCTAGGTATGGGTATCTTTCTGAGTATGAATCATTTGGACAAAATGAAACTCAGGCAGGCGATTATGCTGAAGATATTGCTGCACAAATGCTTGCATCTTCTTTAGGAATTTCTTTTGATGTTGATAAAGCATGGAATGAAAAAAGACAACAGTGGTCTATTTCAGGAGAGATTTACAAAACCCATAACATTACTCAAGCAACTAAGGGTGATAAAGATGGAAAATGGACAACCGTCTTTGCAGCAGCTGTTCTTTTATTGTAATTATTTTTTGTATCCTTTAAGATAAAATGATGCAGCTGCAATTGCAACAATTGTAATTATTCCAACAATCGTAATTGATTCATCAAACTCTTGCTTTTCTGCTGTGAGGGTTTTCCCTCCAAGTGAAAATATTAACTCATCGCTTTTAACTGATGTTTCTTTTCCAAAAATGTATTTTCCCTGAATTGTTAATCCTTCTTCAGGATCAAAGACCCATCCATTTTTTGTAATCTCTGTTGGGATTTTTTCATCGTCTATGATTTGTGTTGAAAGAATATTTCCTCTAACATCTGAGATGTTGGTATTTTTAGAATCTAATACTGCTACTTGAACAATTGAGTTTAGAGGATAAAATCCTGAAGAAAAATAATCTGATCTTTGCAATTCATCTGTTTTTAAAAATTCAAGTGGGTTGATTTCATTGATGTTTGGGGCTATTCCTGAGTATGTTGTTGAGACTCTTAATTGAAGTAATGATTTACTACCTGATGGGATTATTGAGAATGTCATCTTTGCATTCTCTTCTACTGAGAGGTTACTTGCCGTATCATAAAATCCCCCAGAGTCTCTGATTGTTTTTGGAATGAGGATCGCTGATATTTTCTCATACATTGATGATGTATCTTCCATAGGCATAGTGTATACTGCAGAAACAGTACCCTTGCCTGATATCACTCCTGATGTTTGTAATGCTGTGTTTGTTTCATCACTTGGTTGAATGAATGTGGAATGAAGTTTTGCGTTAGTGTCAAACATTTCATTTATTTCATCAATGAATTGGTTTGAAACTCTCATTGTTGAGTTTTGAATTTTTAGAAAGTTTGTATCTGCAGGATTTCTTTTAACGTTTATCAAAATACAAGATTCCTCAAAAACCCCCAAAACACATTTGTCTTGATTTGTAATGATTACTGCTGAAATATTTTCATTTTCTCTTATTCTTTGTTCCAATTCTGCTGGAACTTTAATTTCTTGAATACTAGAACTCTGTAACGTAATTGATGCTGTTACATTCTGTGTTATTCTCTTATCTATGACAATTTGTGCTGTTTCTTGAAATGTTGAAAGACTCATTTCCTGTGAATATGCATAATTTGTTGAAATTGTAATCAGTGTAATTATTCCAAAGAAAATAATCTTTTTTTGCATCGGTTGCATTCTAAAGATGAAATTATTAAATTTACTCCTATTTACCCATAACCCATTCTTTGCTTGGTTTATTTTTTATTTTTAGCGAGAATAAATCATCTAGTAACTAATATCCTGTAAAAATAATTGATCTGATAACATGGCACTGGTTCCATTTCTTGTAGATCTTTTTCTAAATCCTGCCATTCAACTGATTGCTGTTTTGAGTACTTTTGGAATTGGATTATTTCAGGGAATAATTCTTGGTAGGGCAATCCTCATACGATTTCCACGTTTACAAAATCGTGTCAAAACTGTCTCATTTACAATGTTTGGGTTATTCTTGATAAATGCAATTCTGAGTGTTCCTCGCTTCGCATCCCCTGAAAAAATTACTCTTTCAAATTTATCTGCAAATAGTCTTGGTGAAATTGTATCTGCACTTTTCTTGATTTTTGGAATGAATACTGGATTCCTAACCGTTTTGGCAATCTCTGTGACTGTCATGAGTTTTGTAATTTTGAAATTCACAAATCTTAACGGAGTTATGAAAGGATTTGTTTTCTTTTTTAGTGCCCTTTTGTTGATTTTGACTGCTCTGAGTAGATTCACTGATCTTACCCCTAGCACTTTTGAAGTTTTATTGTATTTTCTTTATCAACTAGGAATTACTATTGGAATTTTGATAGGTTCTATTAGAAAAATTAAACCTAAAAAATTAGATTTGAAATAATTTCAAACGTTTAAATCGGATTATCATTGTCTTTGAATTGACATCGAATTCAAACCGTTNNTGGACTGTCAGCCCCATTTATTCTAAAATTCAATTCAATAATGAAAGTGCTTTTACTTGTTCTTTGACATAACTAAATCCTTCTTGCCAGAATTTTGGACTGCTAATGTCAAACCCATATTCTAAGAGAAGTTCCTCTGGTTTCTTTGAACCTCCAGCTGCAAGAATACTAATGTATGCTGGGACAAAGTCTTTTCCTTCTTTTTTGTATCTTTGAAACAAAGACAAAGCTAGTAGATTACCAAAAGAATATGCATAACAGTAAAACGGTGTATGGTAA
>JBOEHF010000032.1:0-2849 GCA_050633805.1 Candidatus Nitrosopumilus sp. | reverse complement strand
GAAATAATGCAATTGCTACAACAAGAATAATGATTGGTGCAACAAAATCATTTGAAGCAGATCCTGGTTCTATTAGAGGGGACTTTGGATTAGGATTCAGTGAAAATGTTATTCATGCATCAGATTCACAAGAAAGTTTTGATCACGAATCGAGGGTAGCATTTGAGTGATCTGATTTGCAAATTCGTCAGCCCATAGTGGCAGTTCTTGGTCACGTAGACTCTGGAAAAACATCTCTTTTAGATAGAATTCGTGGTACAGGTGTTCAGGGTAGAGAAGCAGGTGGCATCACCCAACATATTGGTGCAAGTTTTCTTCCAACTGACACAATTAAAGAAATGTGTGGCCCATTATACAAAAAACTAGAACAATCAGAAAACAAAGTTCCTGGACTTTTAGTAATTGACACACCAGGACACGAAGTTTTTACAAATCTTCGTTCAAGAGGAGGTTCTGCAGCTGATATTGCAGTTTTGGTAGTTGATGTTAATCGTGGTTTTCAACCCCAAACAAATGAAAGTTTAAAAATTTTACAAAGTAGAAAAGTTCCCTTTGTTGTTGCATTAAACAAATGTGATCAAATATCTGGATGGAGAAAATCTGAAACTCAATTCATTTCACAAGCAATCAAAGAACAAGATGCATCAATTCAAACTGATTTAGATCAAAAAATCTATGACGTTGTTGGTACTCTCTCAATCTTAGGTTACAAATCTGAAGCATTTTATCGTGTTGAGGACTTTAAATCTGAAATTGCCATAGTACCAATATCTGCGCGTTCTGGTGTAGGTGTTCCTGAACTACTCAGTGTTCTAGTTGGATTGACTCAGCAATATCTTCAAAAAAGATTAGATCAGGAAGAGAAAGAACCACGTGGAATTGTACTTGAGGTTAAAGACGAAGTCGGACTAGGCCAGACTGCAAATATAATATTGATTGATGGTACTATCAAAAAGGAAAACAGTATTGTTGTTGCAAAACGTGATAGTGTCATTGTCACAAAACCCAAGGCGTTGCTTTTGCCAAAACCTCTAGACGAAATGCGTGACCCTAGAGATAAATTCAAACCAGTTCCTCAAGTTGATGCTGCAGCTGGCCTGAAAATTGCATCACCTGAACTTGAAGGTGTTCTTCCAGGAAGTACACTTTATGTTGCAAAAAATGACGAGGAGATTGAAAAATACACAAAACTCATCGAATCTGAAATGAAATCAGTTTTTGTTGATACTGAAACTAATGGAGTTATTCTAAAATGTGATACTATCGGCTCGCTTGAAGCAATAGTTGAGATGCTCAAACGCTCACAAGTACCTGTCGCAAAAGCTGACATTGGTCAAGTAACTAGACGTGATGTAATTGAATCTAAAGCAATTAAAGAAAAAGATAGACATCTGGGAGTTGTTTTGGCATTTAATGTCAAAGTTTTACCTGATGCAAAAGAAGAATCTGAAATAAGTCACATCAAAATATTTGAAGACAAGGTAATCTACAGTTTAATTGACACCTATAATGCTTGGGTGGAAGAAGACTCTGCACATGAAGAAGATGCGATGTTTGCAGAGCTTACACCAATTTCAAAATTCTCATTTATGAAAGGAATGGTATTTCGTAACAACAACCCTGCAGTCTTTGGTGTTCATGTTGATGTTGGAACACTAAAACACAAAATTCCGTTTATGAACATGGCAGGACGTAAAGTAGGTTACATTCATCAACTACAACTAGACAAAAAAACTGTTTCAGAAGCAAAGACTGGTGATGAGGTAGCATGTTCTGTCAAAGATGTTACAATTGGCAGACAAATCTTTGAAGAAGAAGTATACTATACTTTCCCACCATCACATGAGGCAAAACAAATCTTGAAAAAATTCATGCACAAACTATCTCCTGAAGAACTAGAAGTATTCAATGAACTAGTTAGAATTCAAAGAGAAATTGAACCAGTATATGGTTACTAACTAGAGTGTTTTTTACAAATCATATGTATTCCAGGAGCTCCTACTGCTCCCATCATCTTATCAACAATTTGTCCTGACTTGAACATGATAAATGTGGGAATTGATTGTACGGCAAATCGCATTGAGATGTTTTGATTTTGATCAACATTAACTCTCGCAAATTTTACATTAGGATATTTCTTTGATAGGCTTTCAAATATTGGGTGCATGGATTTGCATGGTCCGCACCATTCTGCCCAAAAGTCCACTAGTGTTGGATTCTCAGCAGATACTATCTGGTCAAAATTTGACTCATTCAAATCTATTATCTCGGGCCCGATTTTAGGCTCATTTCTTGGCTTGAGCATCTCATCCATCTTTCTTTGCATAATTTTTGCAATTTCTGGGTCTTCAGACAATGTATCTTGATTTTACAATCTACTAAAAAATCTATGTTGTAGACTGTTGCTGTTCATCAGCAGATTTCATAGGAATTGCTTCAAACCTTCGTGATTTGCAAATAGGACATTGATCAATGTATTTTGTAAAACTCACAGATGTGTATACAATTCCACAATCACCGCAAATTCTAAGATTTCTGCCTAATTTTCCCATTAACTATTCTCAAATAATGTTGTGATTAAAACTTAACTTTACAATCTATTACCAAAATTGCCACCATGGCTTTACCTCTGGTACTATAACAATTGTACATACTCCATCAATTAACTTTGTTCCAGGACCACAAATGCCAAATTTTTTCTCCTCTACTTTGGGCTCTTCCAGTCCGACTGCCTGGTAAATCGAGTCGTACTCTGCAAAGTTCTCGTCAAACCATTCCTTGTAGTTTGCCTCGTTGTTGTACCTGTCTACATAGCTTTGTGGGTCCTTTGCCTCATCCACAAACGATGC
>JBOEHF010000031.1:0-22280 GCA_050633805.1 Candidatus Nitrosopumilus sp. | reverse complement strand
TTCTAACAACAATTCTTTTTTTGATTATGTTTACAAGATTAGAAATTGTTTCATTATTTTCCATCAAGTATCTAGGGGAATTTGTGTAAAGGGCAATTCTTGGTCCCTCATATTCTATTTTTGTTACACTTGCCTCTTTAGGTATACTTTGCAGTATGGTGGCCATTATATTCTGGCTACTAGGAGGTAATTCTTTTGATTGTTGTTTTCTTTGCATTAAATCACTAAAGTTCGATGACGGCTTTCTTTTGCTCATCGGTTAATAGACGGAAACCGTCTCTGTCCATAATAGCGACGTTGATTCCATCGCCTGTACCAATGTTTCTAACAATTGCGGCTTTGACAGCTCGTAGAGCTACTTGTTTTGCTTCTTCAACAGTAAGATCTTCTCTATATTCTTCTTCAAGTGTACCATAAGCTACCGGAGAGCCGCTACCAGTTGTAACATATGATTTCTCTTCAACTGAACCAAACATATCGACATTAAATAATGCAGGTCCATTTGCATCATATCCACCAAGTAGAATATCTGCCATGAATGGATATCCTCTATTTTGATGAAAGATCAAGGAACAAAGTCTTGCAAGTGAATGAATCGAGATATCACCTTGTTTTTCAACTCTATGAAGATTAGAATGATAACGTAAAATATCAACAATGTTTTGTGCATCTGCAACACCACCTGCCAAGGTCAATCCTGCATGTTTGTCTATTTGTTGAATTTTCATAGTATTGTTATTTGCAATGAAATAACCTGCACTGGCTCTCATATCTGCACACAATACGACACCATCTTTAGCCTTGATACCTACAGTGGTAGTCCCATGCAAAATTTTTTCTTCAACATTATTCGACAAAAAATACACCTGTGATTATAAAATAACTGGCATCTCACCCTTTTAAATAACTTTTTGATCCCTTGAAATCATAAATAATGACAAAAAATCAAGATCGCATGCAATCACACACAATGGAATTACCTAGGCTCATAGAGATTGGAGAAAAGAATATCAATGATTTTGGAAAATTTTTGAATTCATTAAACAAACCAAAAAAAGTATCTTTGATAGCTGGAACAAATGTTCAAAATATTTTAAAGAATAAAATTGAAAAAGCATTGAAAATTGAAAAAATTCAATTTATTTGGCATACTTCAATAGATAACCAAATAAAATCATTAAATAAAATTCAAAAAGATGTTAAAAAAGACAATTCCGATTTAATTGCTGGAATTGGAGGAGGTCGTTCTGTAGATACGGCAAAATTAATTTCATATAATTTGGGAAAACCATTTGTAAGTTTACCAACAGCAGCATCTCATGATGGGATGGCTAGTCCATTTGTATCAGTTAAGAGTGATAAACCACATTCGATTGTAGCAACTGCTCCAATGGGGGTTTTTGTGGATATCGATATTATTAAAAAAGCTCCAGCAAAATTACTGGCAAGTGGTTGTGGAGATCTTATTGCTAATGTGATTGCAGTAAAGGATTGGCAATTAGGTCACAAGAAGAAAAATGAATACTATGGAAGATATGCTGCAGATTTGGCCTTAATGAGTGCAGAAATTGTTATAGAAAATTCTTCTGAATTTGCAAAAAGAGGATTAGATGCCAGAGTGATAGTAGAGGGATTAATCAGTGCAGGGGTTGCATCATGTATTGCTGGAAGTAGTAGACCGTGTTCAGGTGCAGAGCATCTTGTTTCACATGCACTTGATAAATTAGCTCCAGGGGTAGGATTACATGGAGAAAAATGTGGACTGGGTTCAATCATGATGGCAAAACTACAAGGGCAGGATTGGAAAAAAATTGTAAAAGCATTGAAAAATGTAGGGGCACCAACTACTGCAAAACAAATTGGTCTTAAACCAGATGTGGTAATCAAAGCTCTAATGATTGCACAAGATCTAAGACCAGAGAGATATACGATTCTAAAAGAGATTAAAATGACGGAGAAAAGAGCACTAAATCTTGCAAAAAGTGTTAAAGTGATTTAAGCAGTTTTTTGTTCAGGGGTTTTTTCTTTTGTTTCAGGTTTTTTTGTTGAAGCTTGTTTATTGACATGTGATTCAACAAAATTTACTTTTTCTAAAGTTGTAACAAATTTGAATATGTCTAGTTGGATAAAGTGTTTCATAATTTGTAACCCATCAGCACGCAAAATTTCTTCAGGAATTGAAATGTTTACTTCTTTATCCTTTAAATCAAATGCGATTTTTGAATCTTCAACAGGTAATCTGTTTTTAAGAATTCCGTCTACTTTATCATTCGGAGAATCTAGTGATTTTATGACATTAACATCAAACAGAATTGTTTTTCCTGCATATTTGTGATTGTAATCTACTTGAACTCTACCAGAGCCAATAAAACGAATAATCCCTCTTTTATTATCAACTTCAATTGTATCACCTACTGAAACTTTTTCTGCATCCTCTCCTAATTTTCTGATAGGAATCATTCTTACTTTTCCTGAATCTCTTTCACCAAAACCTTTGTCTGGTGTAACTTCTACTGTAAGTTTGTCATCAACAGCTGTTTTTGCAAGAGCTTCGTCAAGACCTTTTAGAACAGGATAAGAAACTTCCCCAATAGAAACTAGCTTTGGTTGATACTTGACATTTTGTTCATGAATAGAATGTTTTTTGGCATCTTCCTCAATTGTAGTATCAAAAACTTCTTCAGTATCTTTTACTCTCGCAGTATAATCAACTAGAATTAATGATCCTTTATCAAACGTCAATGTGATCGATCTCGAATTTCCTTATATTAAGTTAACAGGGTTTAGAGATCTTTTAGTTTTTCTTCTGCAGTTTTGAGTCCTGCTTGAGCGTCAACATCATATCCCATCATTGATAGTGTAGCTGAGATTGCAGATATAGTTCTCATTACATGATATGGACTAACTTCTCCCATACATCCAACTCTGAATACTTTACCTTTAAGATTACCAAATCCACCAGCAACTAGTACTTTGAATTTATCAGCTAATGTACTTCTGAAAGTTTTGTCTTCAAGACCTTCAAGATAGTTTAATGCAACAATTGAGATTGAACGATCTTCTTCTTTTGCAAATGGTGAAAGACCCATTGCACTTAGTCCTGCGTATAATGAATCAGAGCAGACTTTGTGACGTTTAAAGACATTTTGTAATCCTTCTTCCAACATCACAGACAATGCTTCTCTATAAGCATACATCAACGGTAATGCAGGTGTGAAAGGAGTGTGTTTTTCTTCATCATAATATTTGAAGTATCTTGCTAAATTGAAGTAGTGTGTGGGTGGAGGATTTTCTATCATGAATTTTTTAGCTTTAGCGCTAACAGAAACTGGAGAAATTCCAGGAGGTGCTGCAATTGCTTTTTGAGAACCGGTTAGACAAACATCAATATTCCATTTATCCACTTGAAGATCAGCTCCTCCAAGTAAAGAAACTGAATCTACTACATAAAATGCATCATTTCTAGATGTTAAATCAGAAATTCTATCAAGATAATTTACCATTGTTCCAGTAGAAGTCTCATTGTGAACAACATAGAATGCTTTTACATCTCTATTGTTATCAAATGCTTCTTTAATCTGATCAAAAGTTGCATTTTCTCCTGGAGGTGTTTGAAGTTTAATTACATTTGCACCTTGGCCTTCGATTAATTGAGATAATCTAGTACTAAATTCTCCGTTAACTGGAATGATTACTTTATCACCTTTCTTAACTACATTAACTACTCCTGCTTCAACTGCACCTGTTCCAGATGCAGATAATGCTACAATATCATTTTGTGTTTGAAATACTTGCTGAGTTTTATCAACAACATCAGTGTATAACTCTACAAAATCATCACTTCTGTGATTGATGATTGGTGCAAGCATTGCTCTCATTACTCTATTAGGTACATTTGTCGGACCTGGTAGCATTGAGAGATATTCCATAAGCTATCTATCATCAATATGTAATGGGGTTTATTTATAATTAGAGATTTTTCAAATGTTCTTTGGCACCAGTGTTTTTCAAAAAATTTCTAGTGCCATCAGGTACAAGATTTTCCCATTTTTGATCGCTGATAATCAGATCGCGAATATTGGTTCCAGATAATGATCCTCTATTCAAAAATGGGATAGAAATTACTTGGACGTTTCTTTTTGAGTACAGATGTTTTGTTAAGTCATCATTTGAAAAAATTATATCAAATTTTGGAACAATAGTATCTATTTTTTCAATCCATCTCATATGATTATCTAAATCAGGAATAGAATAAATTGAAATTTTTTCTTTCATTGAATCATCAATAGATGACAGAATCATTTCCTTTCGTTGTTCAGCAGTGAATGGATTGTTTTTTTGAACAGGTTTATTGGAGCTTCCCAAACCAACCCACAACTTATCAACTTTTGAAAGTGCAAATTTTAATGCGTTAAGATGACCCAAATGAAAAGGTTGGAATCGTCCTATTAACAAACCATTCATACTAGCTATAGAAAATTTCTTTTTAAAAAACTATCATAAAGAACAAGTATTAGAAAAAAATATGGAATTTTTAAAAATTAATGGGGCACATGGAGAAGGGGGAGGTCAAATTATTCGTTCAGCAATTACACTTTCATGTATTACTAAACAACCCATTCATTTAGAAAATATTCGAAAAAATAGAAAAGATTCTGGATTAAAACCACAACATCTTACAGCAATTACTTTACTTCAAAAAATTGCAAATGCTAAAGTTATTGGAGCAGAAACTGGATCAACAGAATTAAAATTTATTCCAGGGAACATTGAAAATTTAGATCTAGATGCAGATGTAGGAACTGCAGGCAGTATCCCATTAATTTTACAAGTTTTAATTCCAGTAGTTTCAATTTCACAAAAAAAACTCGATTTAAAAATTAAAGGTGGTACAGATGTTCTTTGGAGTCCTACAATTGATTATACACAATACGTTCTAAGAGAAGCATATACAAGAATGGGAATAAATTTTTCATTTGAAGTAAGTAAACATGGTTATTATCCAAAAGGAAATGGAGAAATAAATTTACACATTAATCCATCTGTTATAAAATCAATATCATTTTCGAAAAGAAAAACAAATAAAGTAAAATTAATTTGTTCATTTTCAAAATTAGCAAAAGAAGATATTGAAAATAAAATAGAAAAGATAGTAGAAAAATTAATTGCTGCAAATTTTGTTGTTGATATAGAAATTAAATCAGAAGAAGCATTGGATTCTGGTGCATCATTATTGATTTACAGTATTGATGACAATTCAATAATAGGAATTGATGGATTATATGATAAAAAAACACATAGTTTTGATTTAGAAATAGAGAAATTCATCAAAAGTTACTCTATTGATGATAATTTGGCAGATATGATAGTAGTTCCTGCAAGTTTGGTTGATGGAAAGACAATTTTTCGAGTAAGAGAAATTACAAAACATTTGGAGACAAATTTGTTTGTCACATCAAAAATTACAGGTTGTAAATATGGAATTGGAAGAACAAGTGACGGATATGAAGTAATTATTGAGGGAATCTCAAACTCCAGCATCAAGTAATGATGCAAAAAATAGTATTGCAATAGATAATACTACAGTAATTTCTCCAAGTATGATGATTTTTTTCCTTAGTTTTTGAATTTCAGGTTCTAGCATTTGGTTGGACATGATTTTATCTTCTACATCTTTACGAATCACTCTCACATGAACAACATATGTAAGAATTAATGCAATTACAAGAATAATTTTGATAATTAGAAATGTTCCATAACTTGTTTCCACAAGAAGATCAGGTTTACTAAGTAATGCATGTGATGTGTATAATCCTGTTGCCATTAGAATGATTAACGATGGAACAGCAATTTTGTTAAATCGTCTTCCAACACGAATCATAATCTGCATTCTTTCTTCAATAGAATTTGTCATTGTTTTCAAAAGAGGAGAAAAAACAATGCCGATGAATAAAGATCCGCCTACCCAGATTGCAGCTGCAACAAGATGAATCCAAGTGATAATTGCTTGTTCTATTGCAGCCATAGTTTAGGATATTTTGATTCAAATATTATGTATTTGGATCTTGACAACCTTTTTTAGTTGTACAAATCTCAAATCAATGAAATGGCACTTCAAAGTAAAATTACAGTGTATGTAGCTGTAGCTGGAGTTTTTGCTTTAATGGGAGGAATTGTTTACTATGCTAGTTTAGACAATGTAGGACTTGAACAAGTTGAAGTTGAATTATCAAGTGTCAAATTAAAGGACGTTAACACAGTAGACAATCAATCCAAGTTTGACGTTACATTTCTAGTAAAGAACCCAAGTGATAAAACATTGACAGTGTCACAAATTGATTATCAACTGTTTGGAGATGGAGAATTGATAGGATCAGGACTATATTCTACAGCAGATGTTTCATTGCCTGGAAGAGCAATATTTTATTCAGGCGCAGAAATTCCTTTGAAAAACATTTTCGTCCTAAGCAAATCTGAAACAGATTCAGGAATTTATGAAGACGCTATAAATGGAAAAATTTCCAGTTTTAGTGCTGAAGGAAAAATTACCACTCAAACTGCATGGAGTGAGATTGATGTGGACTTCAATACAGGAAATTAATTAAAAGTGGGCCTAATGAGATTCGAACTCATGATCACCGCCATGTCGAGGCGGTATCCTAACCAGCTAGACTACAGGCCCATTGAAAAATAAATCAAATAATTGACATTATTAACGTTTAACAAAAGAAAGAATGAGGGTACAAAATAGATGACAGAAAATTTTACCGATGAAGAAAAAAGAGGTTTCTACAAGGCAATTTATTCAAGAAGAGATGTAAGATCTCATTTTACCTCAAAACCAATAGAGGATAATGTTTTATCAAAAATTCTTAATGCTGCACATCATGCACCATCGGTAGGATTTTCTCAGCCATGGAATTTTATTTTGATAAAAAATAAAGATACAAAAAAGAAAATTAAAGAATCATTTGAAGAAGAAAAAAATCGTTCGTCACGATTAGTGGAAGAACCAAAAAAATCAAAGTATCTATCATTCAAGTTAGAAGGGATTTTAGAATCTCCAGTTAATCTTTGTGTAACATACGATCCCACAAAATTCGGACCATTTGTCATTGGGAGATCAAGCATTCCTGAAGCTGGACTTTATAGTGTATGTTGTGCAATTCAAAATTTATGGTTATCAGCTAGGACCGAAGGAGTGGGTCTTGGTTGGGTAAGCATATTATCAAATGAGACATTAAAAGAAACTCTAGATTTGCCAGAACATGTAATCCCTGTAGCATATTTGTGCTTAGGATATGTTGATGAATTTGCAGAGAAGCCAGATCTTGAAACTAAAGGTTGGTTACCAAGACTAGAATTGAAAGATGTTGTGTTTTTTGAAAAATGGAATGATAAAGAAAATGAAAATTGGGGGGAAATTCAAAAAATGATCAAAGACAATCTTGATTACGCTTAAATAATTAAGAATGTTTTTTTTGCTGGGCTTGTAGCGCAGAGTCAATTTGACGCGCAACATGGATAGCGCAGTAGCCTCCTAAGTTACAGGTCGAGGGATCGAAGCCCTCCAAGCCCGTTAAATTTTAAAATTTTCAGAAATTTAAATACAAAGACAAACGGCGGAAGTTATGAAAATTGTTGTCATCTCTGGAAGCCCAAGAAAAAATGCAAATACACAAGTGTTAATGAAATATGTTTTTGAATATACTAAATCAAAGTACCAAGAAACAAAATTCATTAATCTTTCTGAAGGTCAAATTGAATGCTATAGAGGACCAAACATTGAATATAATGAAACAACAAAAACTGCTGCAAAAGACATTATGGATGCAGATGTATGGCTAATAGGCTCACCGGTTTATAATTCATTTTTTAGTTCAGCATTAAAAAATCTGTTTGAATACATTGATTATAAAAAAACTCCAGGAAAGGTTGCAGGAATAACAATCTTGGGTGCAGGAAATATCAGTTTTACTAATGTCCAGACATTAATCACACAATTACTATCATATTTTAGAATAGTAACAAATCCAAAAGCCGTATTTCTAACCACCGAATCCATATCTGATAATTCCATTACAGATGAAGATTCTCAAAAGAGATTAAAAGAAATGGTAGATGAAACATTAGAAATTGCTTCTAAACTACATCAAAGTTAATTCAAAAATAATCTAGTATTTTGTATGATAATTGAATCTAATTTAGCCTCAATTTACCTTGATTGAATTAGGCTCTCTAAGTTTTTCATAAATTTTTATGATTCACAATTGTCGTATACAAAATTTAGTTTTTTCAAATTAATATTTGTCATTATGAAAAATTTGAGTAGTTAATTTTCAATTTTAATAGAATTGATAATTAGAATTTTTAATAATTAATTAGTTCTGTAAATTAATTAACTGTAGAAAGATATCAAATAGATTACAAATTTTCAAAAATATGTATTAGATGGAATAACGTTATTTATTCAAAATTAAAGATTTGTTTTGATTCATTATTGTTAAAACTGTAAAAGTCAAATACTTATCAAATACAAGTTGTATTAATGAGTACTAAAAAAGATCCAACTGAACTATGTTCATGTAAATGCCATTTTGGGGGAGCTGTTAGTTGCCCTGGTTGTAAAAATAATCATGGTGAAATTTGTTGTCACTGTAAAGAATAGAACTATTTGCTCTTAGTTTTTCTTTGAGATGCTAGCATTTTGAGATTAGCTAGTTCAGTTTTTAGTGATTCAATCTGTACAAGAGTTTCAAGATTAGAAATTTCTTGATTTAATCTTTCAATTTCACTATCTTTTAGCTTGACAGATTCCTTTAGTTCATTTAGCTCTGAAGACAGTTCATTTTGGATTTGCTCAATTTCTGAAATGCTAACTTGTGTTCCAGTTGTTGTGTTTTGGATAGTCTGTGAATTATTCAAGCTTTTTTTTTCAGCATGTGGTGCATGCTTATGCATATAGTCAGTACTTTTCTGGGAAATCCAGCATGTGAATGTCAAGAACCACATGATTGGTACTGCCATAATGAAGACAAAATTCAGAATTGGGGCAAAATCTACAAAGTAAGGCCATAAAGCTGTTAAGATTGCTGCAAATACAGCACAAACAACAGTGGCCAAATGATTGCCTAAATATCCCATAATTATTTGAAAATTTCATTATTTATAACAGTAATGCTAAAAATCACAAAATAATATTATTAAAAAGAAAAAAGAGCCGAGTTTATTCGTCTTCTTCAGGGGTAGCAGTTGCTTTTGGCATATCAGATTGTAAGATTTGGATTTTTTGCAATAGTTCGGTTCTTAGATCTCTTGCAACTCTTCTTACAGTTGGTCTTGGAACGCCAAGTTCATCAACTACTTTGGTGTAGATATCTTGTTTGTCGGTTACCCCTTTGTCAAGATAAGAATTAATCGCTTCTTTAATTATCGTGCTTTGGTTTGTACGATTCAACGAATTCTAAATTTTATTTGTTCTATATAAGACTATAACTTTTGAAATTCCAAAAATGTCATATTTTATTATTTCAGATTTTTCATATTATTTTAAATTAAAAAATTTCCATAGTCTACAAAAATAAATTTTCTAATGAAAAGCGTATTAATCTTTATGGATTTTTCAATATTACTAAAATATCTAAAGGAATTTTCTGATTCTTTTTCACAAAAGACTATTAAGATGTATTTGCAGATTTAACCTAATGTCTACAGTAAAAATTGAAACCAATTTAGGAAATATTTCATTTAAACTTCTTCCTGAACTAGCTCCAGAAACTGTAAGAAATTTTGAAAAATTAGCTAAAGACGGATTTTATGATGGAACTCTTTTCCACAGAGTCATTCCAGGATTTATGATTCAAGGAGGAGACCCCAATACAAAAACAGACAACAAAGGTTCATGGGGAATGGGAGGACCAGGTTATAGTATAAAGGCTGAATTTAATTCAAGATCTCATTTGCGAGGCATAGTTTCTATGGCTAGATCACAAGACCCAGATAGTGCAGGTTCACAATTTTTCATTGTTACTTCAGATAGCGTATTTTTAGATAGACAATATACCGTATTTGGTGAAGTGATAGAAGGAATGGATGTGGCAGATAAAATTGTCAATCTTGATAGAGATGGCAATGATTGTCCATTAGAAAAAGCATCAATGCTTCATGTTACTGTTGAATAGATGAATACAAAGATTTTCAGTCTTTTAGGAATTTTAGCAATCATATCATTAGTTCCACTAGTTGATGCTCAAATTTCAATAAATGAAGAAGCAAATCAAAAAGCAGTTGAAATTACAATTGATTCAGATGGAGAGGTTCATGTTTCACATGTAATCCGTTCATCAAATTTGCCACAAGATCTAGAATTAGTTAATGGAACTGTATCAAATATTTCAGTAACAAACGAACAAGGAGATGAAGAGCTCTTTTCTATGATTGATGAAGATACAGTATTACTTCAACCATCAAATGAAGAATTAATTATAGAATATGATTTAGAAGATGTTTTAATCAGTATAGATAACACATGGACATGGAATTTTAGATATCTTGAAACAACTACTTTTTTGATTCCTAAAGAAGTTGATTTGTTTTTTGTTAATGAAAGACCTGTTTACTTGGATGACAAAAAAGGATTTGCTTGTCATGGTTGTCAAATGATTTTAGAATATACAATTTACGAACCAAAAAATATTGAATATGTTAATTTGAAAGATAATGAATTTGTAGTTGAGATAAGAACATTTGCAGAAATAGAGAAATTTGATTTTATACAATCAAATAAAGAAATTAATTTCAAAATAAAAGATGAAAATCAATTTGTAACTATGACAGTACCTTTAGAATTATTGTCAGGAACTTATGAAGTAATGTTAAATGATGAAAAAATTTCCTTTCATAAATACAGTAATGGAACACATGATTGGATTAGCATGAAACCCGACACAACAGGTGAAATCTCAATTATAGATACTACTGTAAAATCTGAACCAGATAATACTGCTGAAGTAATAGAATGTGGATGGTGGGAAAAGTTTCTTGCCTTTTTTGGAATTGGCAAGTGCTAAATGATTTCGATAGTTGGGATGATTCTACTAGTAAGATAATTTAATCCCCGCTAGAACCACAGGAGCAAAAACCATATTCATCAATTCTAACATTACAAACTGCACATTTTTCACCATAGTCTACTTCCCATGGTTCTTTTCCATAAAGCTTGAAATGGTCATCAATTTCAATTGGAATTTCTCTTTTCTTTTNNGTGCAAAAGTACTGATTTAGAATCAAATAGAATTGGAGAAATCGAGAAAGATGGGTATTTCGATATGCACCATACATGCAATCAATGTAAAACTCATTTTGATCATTTAGATGGAGAAGTTTTTTCTAATTGTAAAAAATGTGATTTCTTTACTAGATAGCAATTAATGATTCTTGATTAAAATAATGAGTTCTGTTATCTTCAGAATTTTTCATAATTTCTTTACTAGAGGCCATTTTTGCTAAAGCTTTTGATACATCTAATGGACTTACAGACCATCCATATTCTCTAAGTTGTTGAACAGTTTCAGTAACAGTTCGTGGTGAGTTAAAGAATTTACTGGTTTCTAGAATTCTTAATTTTGATTTGATTTCATGAGAAGCAATGTATTTTGGCTCGTTAAATTCTGGTTCATAAGCTTCAGCATCATCTAGATATTCTAAACCAAATGGAGATAATTCTTTAGGTTGAGTTGGTTTTGGGTCTTCCTCTGTTTCATACACAATTTTTGCTTGATTTTCAGGCAAATGATTAGAAAGATCATCAATAATTTCACCTAATGTTTGATTATCAACGTAGAAATCTCTAGAATCAACCTCGATTTCATTTTCTCCAATTTTTAGTTTAATTCTAGCCAATGCTAAATATTCATTTAATTTTGATTTATTCTGTTAGCTCTAAGGAGGTTTAAGATTAGATCAAAACTTTTATACAAATTATTGGGATTTTTTTCGTTTTTAGTTAAAATGTAAATTTGTTAAAACTAGTCATGAAATCATCCAGAAAAGCAGGCATAATTGTTCTGTTTGTACTAGGAATGAGTATTTTTGGCTATTCGCAATATGCATCGGCTTCACAAATTGGAGTGAGTATTAGTCAAAGCGAATTATTAAATGAAAATGAGAATGGCTCCAACTATAATATTGAATTACAATTTGAAAATCCATCATTATTGATTTTAACAGCAGGATCAACAGAATTCTTTGTAATTTCTAATGATGAAATTGTTGGAAAAGGCAATTTAGAGTCATTTACTTTACAACCATTAGACAGTAGTTATGTAAAAGGTACATTTCATACAGATGTAAATTCAGATGATGAATCGCAATCAGTAAAGATTTCAGGTGTAATAAAATATGATTTGATAGTTACATCAATTGATGTTCCATTTGTGTATTATCCAACAGAAGAACAAACAAGAGAATTTATACAATAAAATTAGTTTCTCATTAAATGCTTACTGTTTTTGGATCTACAGCATTGGATACTATTAGAACTCCAAAAAAAACATTAAAGAATGTTTTAGGGGGAGCAGCAACATTTGCAGCTATTTCGGCAAGCAATTTTGTAGATACAGGATTAATTGCAGTTGTAGGAAAAGATTTTCCAAAACCATATCATAAAATTTTATCAAAATATCTTGATTTAAAAGGACTAACTATCAAAGAGGGTAAAACATTTCGTTATGATGGAAAATATGATAATACACTAAGTACAAGATCAACACTTAAAACTGAATTAAATGTGCTTGGGGATTTTCATGCAACCGTACCAGAAGCTTATAAAAAATCTCAATTTGTGTATCTTGCAAATAATGATCCAGAGCAAAATACAGCTTTAATTAAAGAATTTGATAAAGTTAAATTTTCTATGTGCGATACAATAGACTTTTGGATTTCTACAAAACGTGAAGCGGTGATCAAAATGATAAAGGCAGTTGATGCAGTTGTAATCAATGATGAAGAAGCCAAACTGCTAACAAAGGAATTCAACTTGATTAAATGTGCTAAAAAAATGATGCAGTGGGGGGCTAAATATGTAATTATTAAAAAAGGTGAACATGGCTCTTTGATGTTCTATGATGATGTGATTTTTCCAACTGCCGGATTCTCATTAGAAGACGTAGTTGATCCAACAGGTGCAGGTGATTCTTTTGCGGGTGCAATGGTAGGTTATCTTGCAAGCAAAAAATCTACTAAATTGTCAGACATTAAGAAAGCAGTAGTTTATGGAAATGTTTTAGGATCATTTGCCGTTGAAAAGTATGGTTTGGATGGATTACTAAAAATTAAAAATGGTGACATTGCAAAACGTGTTAAAATTTATGAAAAAATGATTAGATTCTAAAAAAGACTTAAGTTCAGTTATTTTTCAAATTTATTTATCATTGTCACAAGAAACAGCTGAAAAAGACCGACTAGAAACAATATTCAAACTTCAACAGGATCTATCAAACATGATGAAATTAGACAGATATCCAAAAGATTCAGAAGGAAGAGTTTCTGCTTTATGCACAGCTATAATGCATGAAGCTGTTGAGTTACAAAGAACAACTAATTGGAAATGGTGGAAAACCCCTGTTGAATTCAATGAAGCTGAAGCAAGGGAGGAACTAATTGATATTTGGCATTTTGTTGTGCAGGCATCTCTTGAACTAAAACTTACACCTGATGATATTTTAGAAGAATACAAAAAGAAAAATGAAATCAATCGTGAAAGACAACGAAATGGCTATTAGAAAATTCCAGATTTTTTCAAAATTAATTCAAGTTCATTTTTATTGATTAAATTTATCAATGTAACATTATCTTGGAAATATTTAATTTCTGAATTTGAGACTGTGAGATAAGGATCTGGACTTTTAGAATTAATTATTCTGTTATTACGATCAATTCCATTTTTGTGTAGTTCAAATAAAGAGTGACCAGATTTGTGCCCCCAAACCTCTTTTCCACAAACAATAATGGTATTAACTTGAGGATTTTGGTTTACGTATTTTATTATTGAATCAATTCCTTTGTTTTCAGAAAGCAGGCGTCCTACGATAGATATCTGATCTAAAAATTTAGAGTTTGCAAAGTTTTTGAGTAAATCTATGCTTGAAAGTGTACAAATTGCAACAGAAGAATTTTGATTTCCAAGATAATATTCTTCATTGATAGGTAAAATTACCTTACAAAGTTCTCCAATTGCTTCACCAATAGCATTCATAGTATATCACGAATAGTTTTGGCGATAAATTCAATATTTTTTTGAGTTACTTTTGGATGGATTGGTAAGGACAATACATGTGAAGCTGCCCAATCAGTAATTGGGAGTTTTGTTTTTAATTTGTAGAATGGAGTTTTATGAACTGGTGTAGGATAGTATGATGTAGCACCTATTCCTTTCTCATTCAATTTTTTTAACAGTTTATTACGTTTCTCAACAGCAATTGTATAAAGATACCAATTAACACTTTCATTTTTTCGTTGATAAGGAAGTATAACATTGAGATCAGAAAGTAAGTTTGATAGTAATTCAGCATTTTGTTTTCTAGTTTTTAAAAAGTTTGGTAGTTTCTTCATTTGAATAGTTGCAATTGCGGCATTAATTTCGGGTAATCGTAAGTTTAATCCAAAGATCTTTGTATCATATCCATGAATCATCCCGTGGTTTCTAATCATTAGTAATTTATCTCGGAGTTTTTTATTATTAGTTACAATAAATCCACCTTCACCTGCAGTCATTACTTTTGCAGGATACATGCTATAACATCCCATTTCAAAAAAAGTACCAGAGTGTTTTCCCTTGAATGTACTACCTAAAGATTGAGCTGAATCTTCGATTATTGGAATGTTGAACTTTTTAGAAATTTCAGATAATCTATCGGTATTAGCCATATTTCCATAAAGATGGACTGGAATTATTGCACGGGTTTTTTTTGTAATCTTTTTTTCTAGATCATCAGGATCAATAGTATAATTTTCTTTTAAAATATCAACAAAAACAGGTTTTGCTCCAGTAGAAACTACTGCATTTGCAGTTGCTACAAAAGTAAATGATGGAACTAGGACTTCATCATTATTTTTTATATCTAGTGCATAAAGTGCAGCCTGTAAGGCAGCAGTTCCAGAATTAACTGCAATGGCATATTTTGATTTAACAAAGGATGTTACAGATTTTTCAAAATTTTGTACATGTTTTCCTCCTTGATTTGCAGCGGAGGTTAAAGCACCATTTTTAAGAATAGATTTAACTGCTGTGATCTCTTCTTTGCCCACAAGAGGTATGTTTATTGGAATTTTCAATGTTATTGCTGTTTACAACTAGTCTATAAATTTCAAGTATGAAACATGAATTTTTATATTTCAAAATTTGGCAAACGGCATTATGAAACCACATCATCTTGAAAAAACAGATCCGGGTTACAAGGTTTTTCTGTATATTTTCTATATTTGCGGTTTCGTAATGGTATCATCATTAGTTTTTGGAGTATATGTTACCATGATAGAATGGATGGAAAATGGGACTTATGTTATGGGAGAAGCAATTCATAATACAACTATTCCTTTTGAAAATTTTGCAAGAGTGACAACTTGGATATTTTTCTCTACAATAATTGGATGGTATTGTGTTACAAGGATTGGTTGGAGAAGAACTGCAGGAGATAAAATTGTTGGAACAAAAATGGCATTACTGCAGTTGATGTTGTTGGGTTTTGCAATAATTACTTTGTTTGAGGTAATATACAATGTATCAGTATTAACTGCACAAATTTCTGGAGGAATTGTTAACGGAGTGCTTCCCGATATTGATAGATTATCAATTGCATATCCAGATCCTGAACGTCCATGGAATACGCTTTTTGCTATCAAGATGTTTCTTGCAGCGTTTATCATTAGTGCTCATGCATTCTACCTAAGTACTAAACCAAGAAAGAGTTTAGATGAGTAAAAATTTGAATTAATTGTTTGTTTTTAGATGAAATTTACAAGAAAACTATTTCTAGCATGATTTAACAATTTCATCATGGGATTTTTTGGTTCTAACAAAAATGATTTAAAATGTAAAAAATGTGGAACAGTTCTTCCCGATTCTGAAAGATTAAAGAAACATCAAGAAAAGGCTCACAATAAGAAAAAGGAGAAATGCAGAGCTTGTGGAGATGAATTTGATTATTCAGAAGATTTAAGAAAACATAAAAAAAATTGCAAATAGAAATTATTCAGATAAACCAGATTCGTATTTTGGTTCTCGTTTAAGAGCTTTTTCGATTGCTTCTAAATTTTTGATCTCATTTTTTGAATTCATAGTTAAGGTTTTGATCATTTCTGATCCTAATTGGACTGATTGTTCAGGTAATGTTTCTAGGAATTTTTCAAGACCTTTTTTGTAATTTTCAATTAATTCTAATCCTTCTTCTAGAGTCATAGATGAATTGAACTTGTCCCATATTCAAACCTTCTAAATTTAATTCCAATTTTTGAATAACTTTATACGTTTACTATTGAAGAGTTGTTTTGATTTGGATATTACTGAAAAAGTAGATTTGATTCAACGACCACCAACAGAAGAAATTGTCACACAAGAAGAATTAATTGAATTATTTAAAACGAATTCATCTCCAAATCACTATATTGGTTTAGAAATTTCAGGTTTTTTACATCTTGGCAGTCTAATTAGTACAGGTTTCAAAATCAATGATTTTGTTAAAGCTGGAGTAAAATGTAAAATCTTTCTTGCAGATTGGCATACTCTTATCAATGATAAGCTTGGAGGCGATTGGGAAACAATTGCAAAAGTTTCAAAATATTATCAAGATGCCTTCAAATTAGTTTGTCCTGATGCGGAAATTGTATTAGGTTCAAAACTATATGAAGAAAAAACAGAATATTGGTCTGAACTTGTTAAATTTACAAAACATATGTCAATTGCCAGAACAATGAGAACTCTAACAATTATGGGAAGATCAGAAGGTGATAAAAAAATTGATGTTGCAAAATTACTTTATCCAGCTATGCAAGCAGTCGATATTCATTCTTTAGATGTAGATATTGCACATGCAGGGATGGATCAAAGAAAAATCCACATGTTAGTAAGAGAGATTTTTCCAAAAATGAAATGGAAGGTGCCTGTAGCAGTTCATCACAAATTATTACCAGGACTCTTAAAGCCTACAGATTCAAGTTCTGATAAAATTTTAGGAAAAATGAGCAAATCAGATCCAAATTCAGGCATATTTGTCCACAATACAGATGATGAAATAAAGAAAAAGATTAGTAAATCATGGTGTGAAGAAGGAAATATTGAAAATAATCCATTATTGGAAATTTCGAGAACAGTAATTTTTCATGAATTTAATGAAATGAAAGTTGAAAGACCTGAAAAATTTGGCGGGAATGTTTCATATGCAGATTATAGTCAGTTGGAAAAAGATTTTACAGAAAAGAAATTACACCCAGGTGATTTGAAACAGACTGTTGGGAATTATTTGGTTAAAGTCATTTCTCCAATCAGAGACAAATTAAATCTAAACGAAGAATTGAGTGAGGCAATCAAGAAAAGCTTTTAGACTTTAAGATTTAGGTTGGTCTGTTCTTCAAGATTATATTTTGATTTGTAACCTCTTGGGTTAATCATCAAATCTTTGTATGTGTATGTTGATGAATTTCCAATTATTACGGTACAAGTCATGCCTAATTCATCTGAATGGCTAGGCAAATTCTCTAAATCAGTTATTACAATAGTTTGAGATTCTCTAAATGCACCATTAATTATTGCAACAGGGGTAGCAGGTTTTCTATATTTTAAAAGAACTTTTCGTGTATCTTGTAATTGATGAGTTCTTTTCTTACTTGCTGGATTGTAAATGACCATAACAAAATCACCTTGTGCTGCTGCTTCTACTCTTTTTGAGATTACTTCCCATGGAACTAACAAATCACTCATACTGACAACTGCAAAATCACTCATTAATGGAGAACCAACAATGGATGCACATGAATTAAGCGCAGATACACCTGGAATAATTTCAACTTGAAGATCATCTTTAGGACTCCATCCAGATTCAGCAAGTGTTTCATAGATTAAACCGGCCATTCCATAAATTCCAGGATCACCACTTGATACAAGTGAAACTATTTTTCCAGATTTAGCAAGATCAATACATTGATGTGCTCTTTCAACTTCTTGTGTCATAGCATAACGATGAACAGTTTTTCCTGCAATTAGATCTTGAACTAAATTCACATAAGTTTCATAACCAACAATTGTGTCACTTTCACCAATCACTTCTTTTGCTCTAAAAGTCATATGATCGTGATGTCCAGGACCAACACCAACAATGTAGAGTTTACCAGTCAATTTTAAAAGAAATTTTTTGTCAAGTAATTTATCCGTTTAGTGATGTTATTGGAATGGATCAATAAATGGACAGTTAACTATATGATCACTATTGGTTGGTCTTGCAATACTTACTGATAACAAATCATTTTCACTAAAGAAGTCAATATCTGATTTTGTTTCTAGAATTTTTGCAGATTCTGTATCATTCCATTCAACTAGATAAATTCTCCACATAGGACTATAATTTGCATCACCAAGAGATGCTCCTGCAATTCCAGGTTGAAATCCTAATGGACCAGACCCAATTATTCCATTTTTAAATTGGAAAAGATCAATTGCTATTGAATGACCGATTAGACTAGCAGAACTTGGAGAAGAAACAACTCCCATAGATTCAGCTGGTCCTGATGGAGTAGCATCAGTAACAATATAGTAAATTGTTGTGCCATCTGGTCCCCAACCTCTATGAGCTACAAAGGTTACAGTCATTTCTTCTTCATTGATTTCAATTATTTGTCCTCCACTGTACGACATGTCATCAGAAATTTCTTTGTCTGAACGAATCAACATTTGTCCATCAGGCCATATTATTTGAGGGGTATTTAGAACAACTCCTATTTCATTAAATTCAATTCGGCCAGATTCTTTAGCTTCTAAAATATCTTCAGCAGATTCAAATTCAATTTCTTTTTGTCCTGTTTTCCAAGTAACTTCAATGACAGAATTTAATGCACTGTATTTTGATTCTTGTGAAGGAGTACTGGAGAAAACTTCATTTTGAAAACCATAAATCCCATCTCCTTTTACCCCATTTTTAAAAATAAATAATTTTTGAAGAGCATTTTCTGGAACATCTGCAATAACTGGAGCAAGTTCTACTTTCCATTCTTGTTTTTCTGTAATAAATTCTGCATAATCTTCATCACTTCCATCAGTTATAATGTAAAATACTTGTTTTCCTTCATAAATTCCTTCATGCATTGGGATTGTTGCTGGGACATTTACTCTTGAAAGGAATGATGTTGGTTCTTCTTTTTGTAATTCTATTTTTTTCATAATTACTTCAGTTGGTTGTCCTCTAATCCATCCATCAACACTTACAGTTGATGTAAATTCTTTTGAATTAGGAGAATGTAATGCAAGGGCAGCACCTGTAAATTCAAAGGATCCAGAAGTTTTTTGCAAATCAATTAAAGATAAACCATAGATTGTTTTTCCATCTACAGTCCAAGTAGGTTGACCTTTTGATTCTGGTGGGTTAATTTCATGTAAAACTACAATCTGCACAGGCTCACTTGAGGTAAATGTCATTGAACCATCATAGATTGTTCCTTCATTTGGAGATAGAATAAGTGATAATTGGTGATTTTCATGTCCCTGACCTGGATCTTGAGAAGATGTAAAAGTTTGAGTAAAGTGAACTTTTTTTCTAGAACCTGCATCAATGTATTGATCGGATGTTGATGATACAAAGATTAAACCAACTGCAAAAATTCCGATTAATAATAAAGCTGAAAGTTTTTTCAATAAATTATCTCAAGACTATTCCCTTAAATGATTTATCTTAATTGATTTTATCTAATGCAAATTCATTATGTAAAGCTCGAACAGCTGTATTAGTATCAGAATTTTTTACAATGAATGCAAGATTTAGTTCAGACGAACCTTGTGTTATCATAGATACATTTACTTTATTTTTCTCAATCGCTCCAAATACTTTAGATGCAACGCCAACAGTTCCTCTCATTCCTGAGCCAATTAATGCAATAATGGCGACATTTGTAGTCACTTCTAATTTTTTAATTATTTTACCTAAAAGTTCCAATTCTAATGCACTAACAGCTTTGTCAAGATCAGCATTCTTTACAACAATTGTTATGCTTGACTCAGAAGGATTTTGAGAAATCATCATAACATTGATTCCTGCTTTTGCCAATGTTGCAAATATTTTTGCTGCAGTGCCAGGAGTTCCAACCATACTTCCGCCTTGAACATCGATTAAACCATTATTCTTTACATTACTTACACATTTTACGGTATTTTTTACAGCAGCCGAAGTTGATGCAGAAACTAAAGTTCCTTCATTTTTAGTATTGAATGAACTTCTAATTTTCATTGGAATTTTCTTTGTTATTAGAGGCTCAAATGTTCGCGGATGGATTTGTTTTGCTCCAAATAGGGCCATCTCAATAGCTTCGATATAGGATACTTCTTTGAGTAATTTTGCATTTTTTACGATCTTTGGATCTGCAGTCATCAGTCCATCTACATCACTCATTAACCAAATTTCATCTGCTTTGATACAAGAACCAATAATTGTAGCAGAATAATCAGAACCGCCTCTACCAAAAGTGGTTACATGTCCATGTTGATCGGCGCCAACAAATCCTCCTACAACTGGAATTATCTTCTTTGAGAATAATGCATCTACAGTTTTTGATACTCTTAATCTGGTTGTGTCAATAAGTGGTTTTGATTCACCAAAATTAGAATCAGTAACTATTCCTATTTCCTTACCAGTTAGTGGGATTGATTTTTTACCAGAGTCATCAATTGCAGATGAAACTAATTTTATTGATAATCTTTCTCCAAATGAAAATAGATAGTCCATTGTTCTTGGTGTAACTTCACCTAACAAAACCATACCATCAATTAATGCAACAAGTTCAGTAAAATCTTGATCAAATTTTGTAAGTAGTTTTTTTCTTATTCCAGGGTTTTTGATTGTCTGTTTTGCCAATTGTTTATGTCTATTAGTAATTTTTGATGCAAGTTGTTCTGCTTTTGATTTATTCTCTTTTTTTATTGATTCTGAAATTTCTATTAGATCATCAGTAGTTCCACTAGTTGCAGAACATACAACGACGATTTTGTTTTTCTTTGATAATTCATTAAGATGTTTAGCTATCACTTGAATATCTTTTGTGGCAGAAATTGATGTTCCACCATATTTTATTACAAGTCTCAATTCAAAATACCTGAATTAGTTAATCTTTAAATGCTTTAACTTTCTACGCGTGGAGCCAAGTAGAAGTGAATTCTGCCAATATTTGCGACTTTAAATTCAATTCTTAGTGGTTTTGCACTTGAAAATTCACATGTGATTGAGCCTGCGTTTGAGCCTACGGCTTTAACAACTGGATTTAGATATTCAAGACTGTAAGTTCCAACACTGTCTTCTTTAGAAGAGATTTCTTCAATCTCTTTATCTTCTTTATCCAAGTCAATTATAACTTCACCAGAATCACCTTTTCCTGAAAAGTCTCCTTTTGAGTCAAATGTATGGATTGTTAGATAATCAGATACTACTTGTACATCACCAAGTATTTTATCAAATTTTGAAGAAGTCAAAATAATTTTTGAGTCATATGGAATTTTTGGTAATGGTGTATCAGTTGCAGAACTTTCAATTAAACGCATTTTATATTTTTTATTTTTTCCAACTGTTACAAGTAACATGTTTTGTTCAGATATACTAATTTCTATGCTGTCTTTTTTATCAGCTCTTTTGATAAGTTTTGAAAATTCATCAATTCTTACTCCAAATTTAATATCGCTGTCACATTCATATTTTTCAAATGCGGAATTTGGCCAAGATATATCAATTAAAGCAACATGAGATGGATCCATTCCTCTAAAAGTAATTCCTTCTGCTGTTGCAACAAATGTTGCTTCTTCAACAAGTGTTGATATTGCAGAAATGATAGCCTTTAGATCATCTGAACCGCTTGTTTTTGCTCCAAAAGTCAAATCAGTTTTCTTCTCTCAGAGTTCAAGTTAAACGTTATGTGTAATCACGCCAGGTGTATTTACATTTCTGGCATCTATAAAATCTGGTTGTAGGTTCATCAGCACTTCTAGTTTGGAACATCCAACCAACTGCTTCACCATGTCCACATTTTTCACAGTC
>JBOEHF010000030.1:6396-6612 GCA_050633805.1 Candidatus Nitrosopumilus sp. | reverse complement strand
TCTAATATTTTCTAAAAAATCCTGCAGCTGCCATTATTAAACCAGAACTTATCATTCCAGATATTCCAAGCAACTCACTTGATTGAAACAAAAATACAGATCCAATAAAAATTGCAGATGCAAAAACACTTCCACTGATTAAAACCATTGGTCTTCCTTTTTTCATATAGATTTGAACTTCGTCCATTAATTTTTTCATTTCAGGTCCAATTTTTA
>JBOEHF010000030.1:0-6379 GCA_050633805.1 Candidatus Nitrosopumilus sp. | reverse complement strand
ATTAGATTTTCTTCTTCAAGAATAGTTCGTAATACTTTGACAAATTTGAAATCAACATCATGTGTTTTGTAAATTCCCTCAATGATTGATGCCATTCTCATATACAATGCCAAATTTTTTGGCAATACAAATGGAAATTTACTCATAGTTTGATTTGCAAGCTCCATCAGACTTTGAACTTCCATTTCATCAGGTTTGTTCCCATACATTGCACGGATTGAGAGTTCTATTCCTTTTTCAATAACTTCTCTATTATATCCAGGAGTAAGCATTGATAGTTCATTCATTGCATTAACTACTCTTGGAGGATTTCGTTCAACTAGAGCAAGATAAAGTCGAATTAGTTTGAATCTAGTTTCATTGTTTATTCGTCCAACCATACCATAATCATATAAAATGAGTTTGCCATCATCAGTGACTGAGATATTGCCTGGATGTGGATCTGCATGGAAAAGAGAGTGTTTTAGAAGCATTGTAAAAAAGACCTTGTGGACATCAATGACTAGTTGTTCTCTATCAATGCCTTTTTCATCCAAGGCTTTTACATTTGTGACTTTAATTCCTGGAAGATACTCCATTGTAAGCACATTTTTTGATGAATAGTCATCATATACTGATGGCACGATAACACTACTGGAATTTGCCATGTCGTCTTTGATTGTTTTAAGATTATGAGCTTCATTGGTGTAATCCATTTCTTCATGAATTGTTTCAATAAATTGAGAAAGCATAGCTTTTGCAGAATAACGTAGATTTGGATCAACAAATCTTAATGCTAAAGGAAGAACTTTTTTTAGAACTTTAAGATCTTCGAACACAACTTTTTCTATTCCTGGTCTTTTCACCTTAACTACTATTTGTTGACCAGAGATAGAACCACGATAAACTTGACCTAATGAAGCACCAGATATAGAATGAGGATCTATTTCATCAAATTTTTCATGAATTGGACCAAGTTCTTTTTCAATAATTGGTTTTACCTGATCATATGGTGCAGGGGGAACACTATCTTGAAGTTTTGAGAGTTCTTCTAAATATGGTTGTGGTAAAATATCTGCTCTAGAAGAAAGCCATTGTCCTAATTTTATGTATACGGGACCTAATGAAATGAATGTGTTAAGTACTTTACGTGCATTTTTTCTAAATTGTTCTGAATCAATTTGGTTTTTTTCTTGATTAATCCATTTCTTTCTATCCTTACGTAATGCAAGAACAGATGGAAGAAGTTTGAATAACACTTGAATTGTTCTTAAAGTAGTCATTATTTTACTCCAAATAATTTTTAATTTTCTTTGTTGCTAAATATCCCATATATCCAGAAACTATAGATGAAAATAATCCAGAAGTAAGAGTGGATTTTTTTGAGTGATTATTCATAACTTTTTTTGCAATTTGTGAACCCCCAAAAATTGCACATGCCAAGCCCACTAGAACTTCAGGTGCATCATAAACTAAATGTCCTATAGGATCTTTTCTTGGATCAATTTTATCATTATGAACTAAAAATTTATCATCATATTCTCTAATGTGTAAATTTCCATATCGATATTGTTTTAGTGCACCATTTTTTTGTCCTAAAAAAGTTTCTTCAGCATCTTCTAGCATGAATTCACGTAATTCTTTTGGTACTTCAATCTCATCACCAGGCATAATCGCAAGATCCAGTAATTGCTTATAATCTTACGGTCAAATTTACGAACAGTCTAAGACCAAAAACGGTTAGTGTTTTGGTGACGACTGAATAAATTATTTAAAAATAGTATTTAGATCTCACTAATAATTTCTACGAGTGTCTTTTATTTAATCTTAGATTTATTATTGTTAGATAAATAGGTTGAAGACTTTATCAAAAATTGATCTTACATCATCTATTAAAATTATTAATTTTTTAGTTGATTTTTTGTAAACAATACAAAACTAATTGAGAAAGCCACTAGCATCAAAATTCCAGTAAGATATGCATAGTTAAAACCAACACCAGGATGAGTTTCTTGATGATAATAATTTATCAAAAATGTTACAACTAGTAAGATTGCTCCCACAATTGTTAGTTTTTGATGAATTTCCAATAATGATAAAATTCTCATTAAGTATATGAATTTAGGAAATCATCAAATCTGTTTACAGTAATGGTATTGTGACAAATCCTACTATACTACCAGCTAGAAATAGAAAAACACCTTTTGCCATACCCAGTATTACTTACCTAAGATATGATATATTTACGATGTTTATTTCCCAAAAATGGAATGAGCCTTACTAGGGTTGAGACTCCATTTCAGACAATTTTGTAATTACTTGTTCCAATTCTGCTTTGTTTTCCTCAATTACTCGTTTTATGACTTTGATCTCTTCATTGATTTGATCAAGGTGAACATCATCAGAATTTTTAATTTGATCTTCTAGATCTTCAAGTACTTGTTGATTAATCTGATTGATTTTTTCTAATTCATTTTTGTATTTCTCTAATTTTTCATATTGATCAGAAATTTCAGGAACATCAATGTATTCTTGAGACGTTAAAAAACCTAAAGAAATTACAATACTTCCCACAGATAGAATTGCAACGAGAATGATAATAGTTAATCTCAATTTTATTATCTCTATTTCTCCTTTTTTAGATTTAAAATTATATCTCTAATTTGTCTCAATTGCAGCTTTTTTACGCCTACGAATAATGTAAAATGCAGCTCCTGCTATCAAAATAATTGGAATTATCATCATCATAGGATCAATTGCATCTTCATCATCATTTGATGGTTCATTAACTGTGATGGTTTGATCGTGAGTCAAAAATATCTCATCTCTAGTACTATCTTTGTATCTTAGAGTAATGATAATATCATGTTCGCCATATCTTGGTTCACCTTCAAATTCAATTGGAACGTTAAATGGTACAGGTGCGTCAATTTCAATTTCATCAATGAATTGAGTGTTGGATTTTATGTTAGAATCACCTTTTGATTCAATAGATACAAAACCAAATAGTCCATCTTCATTTCCTTCATTAATTATTTCTCCAACTACCATTTGTTGACCAGATAATTCAATGACATTAACATTGAAAATTGTTAAATCAATTAATCCTTTTATGTAGAAATCAACTATTTTTGAAATTTCATGAAGATCTCCATGTGTATTATAGTATGAGATAGACAATGGAATTCTTAATGTGTCACCTTTTAGTGATTCTGGAACATATACAGTTGCGGTAAGATATCTTGCAGAATTTGCAGTAATAGTTCCAACATCCCAGCTTGATTCTAGAATCACAACATTTTCAACATTAGTAGTTGATGAGGATGTAGATGCAAGTTCGGTAGAAGTATTTGTTGCAACAATATCTACACCAGAAATTGGTGCAGTACCATCATTAGCAATTTCAATTACCACATCATTTGTTTTTAAAGATGTTAAAAATGGATCTAAAGCTTTTACATTAATCACACTGTCTCCTGTTACTTTAAAATCAAAATCAGCAAATGCTGTTCTAATTCCAGATTCTCTTAATCTTGAATAATCTACTTTTACTGTTCCAGGATACTGTTGAATTTGTATACTATTTTCTAGATTTACAAAAAATGTCAAGTGAAAATTCTCTCCGGTTAATGAATTTGAATCACTATCAGCATGAATAATTGAGCCCGGACCATCAGATGCTGAAAAACCATATGGTAATGATAGTTGGCCTCTAATTCCTGTGATGTCTTGAGTACCAACATTTGCCAATACTACCGTAAATGGAACATTTTCATCGCCTGCTTCAACTTCAATTTTTCCATCAATTGTACCAAAATATGCATCTAAAAATTTGACATCTCCATAATCTCTTTCAAAAGGTGATTGACCAAATCCTCCTGATGTAATTTGTGCATAAGAATCATGGATGGTTAGTGAAACAAATCCCATTGTAAATAACAATAAAATAATTCTAGTATTCATTATGCCATAATCTCCATTTCTGATGGTTGATCACCTACAAATGCTTTACCATCTTTAATTGTAATTACTTTATCAACATCACCAAAATGATCTCTATCATGTGTAACAACAATGAATGTTTGATTGAGTTTTTTTGCCATCGATTTCATTAATTGAACAATTGTTTCTGAAGTTACTGAATCTAAATTACCAGTTGGTTCATCAGCTAAAACAATAGATGGTTTATTGATCAATCCTCTTGCAATAGCAACCCTTTGAGCCTGACCTCCAGATATTTTGTTTGCTCGTTTATCTATTTGAGATTCTAATCCAACTGCTTTTAGTAAATCCTTTGCATTGTTTTCATTAATTTTCTTTGAACCTGAAATTTGAATTGGTAACAATACATTTTCTAGAACTGTTAGATCATTTAGTAGATTAGAAAATTGGAAGATAAATCCTAATTTGTTATTTCTAAATGATGAAATTTTATCATCATTAAGAGTTGTAGTGTTAGTTCCATCAATGGAAATTTCTCCATGAGTTGGACTATCTAGTAACCCAATCATGTTTAGCAATGTAGATTTACCAGAACCTGAACTTCCAACAATTAAAACAAATTCACCTCGTTTGATTGAAAATGATACATCATCAAGAGCTTTGACTTTACTGTCACCTTGACCGTAAATTTTGTTCAGATTATTGATTTCTAGTACGTTAGACAGTTCTCATCGCCTCCACAGGTAATAGTTTTGTAGCCCTATACGATGGATACAGAGATGCAATTATAGCTAAAATGAATGAAAGTAAAGCAGTTTGAATAATTTTTTCCCAATTGTAAGTTACTTCTAGAGGTAGGCTATTGTTAAAGGACATTTTTGTCTCTTTTGCATATACAGTATAACCTAATCCAGCTGCGGTTCCTACACCTGCTCCAATTGCACCAATAATCATTCCTTGAAAAATAAAAATTATCAAAATATCTTTTCTCTTAGCACCAATTGCTCTCATTACTCCTATTTGTCTTGTTTTACCATTTACTAACATCATCTGAATAGTTACAATAGCAAATGCAGAGGCCATCATTCCAAAGTATCCTATCATGTTAATCATAGCAATTCCAGATCTAAAACCAGCAAGTTGTTCTTCTGCAGATTCTTCAATGGTTTCTGCAATAAAATCATCATTAGGAAATGAAAGTAAAAAGAATTCTTTAACTTCAAATGCTTTGGATGGATCATTTAGTTTTACCATAAAGGAGCCTGTATCTCCATGTCTATTCATCATATCACGTAATGTATCAATATGTATAACAGCTGTATAATCAAATCCTTGTCCACCAGGTGATTTTGCAATTCCTGAAACAGTGAATCGTCTAACTTGATCTTCACCCCATCTATCAACAACAAGAACTTTTACACTATCTCCTACTTGTGCTCCACCGAGATCCCTAGCAACATTAGAACCTAAGACAATAGAATTTCGTGAAAAAACATAACTTCCATCTTCAATTGTTTCATGGACAGTTGAAGCTCTAACATCACGAAATGGATCAACGCCAACCAGAGGGATTCTTGTTTCTTCAATCAATTTTCCATTTTTAGTCATATTCATTTCAGCTGTCGATGAAAGCCGCGGCGCTGCAGCTTCAACAAATGGAATTCTTTCAAACCAACTTACAATAGACAAATCTGACTTGTCAATGTAATCAAATTCATCAGTAACAAGAATGTCTCCATTTCTATAGTCACTGATATCTCTAACTATTGCATCAAACAATCCCTGAAAAATTACAAAGTTTACATGAATAACTAAAATCCCAATTGTTACAGCTAAAACAGCACCAATCAAACTTCCTCTTTGATTAAACAACATCCTTTTTGCAAGTTTTAGTCTATAGTCCATGTAAGAAATAAAATAGTCTAATATATAATGTCTATTATGTATAGTGCTAACAGTATAGACAGTTTTATAATATATTAGTTATTTCTATACTGTAAGAAGTAGTTAGAGGTGATAAAATGGACAATTTAGATATGAAAATCCTAAATAGATTATTGAATAATTGTAGAGAATCGGATAGACAAATAGGCATAGAATTAGGATTGTCAGGGGGAGCAGTAAGAGCAAGAATTCGAAAAATGCAGGTAAAAAAGATTATCGAAGAATTCATCATCAAAGTTGAACCTCCAGTTTTGGGCTACGGAGTATTGTATTTTGTAGTATCAGGTGAAAATATCAAAGAAATTTTAGAGCAGGCAAGTCTAATCGGTGAACCATATTTTGTAGTACCATGTGTTGGAGGAATTACAGTTTGTGGAATTTCTGTAAAAGAGAATATGGGGCATAAAATTGAGCTTGCAAAAAAATTGATGAAAGATATTAGAGTTTTATCAATTTTTGAAGCAGAAAATCCAGGATTTAGTTCAAATCTTACAAAAACAGATTTAGAAATTCT
>JBOEHF010000029.1:0-5851 GCA_050633805.1 Candidatus Nitrosopumilus sp. | reverse complement strand
GTCACATATGGAGATGCATTATGGTATGGTCAGAAAAAAACATACATCTTATCAGGAGATAAAATAATGACTCACCTTGCAAAAATTCTAAAACCTAGACTAACTATTTTTGCATTAAATGAAGATGGATTGTATTCAGATTTAAAATCTAAAAAACTAATTTATGAATTAAAAGGTGAGAACCCAACCATTTCTGAAAATAAGATGGATGTTACAGGAGGTATGACTAGAAAAGTAGAGGAAGCATCAAAAATTGCCAAGACGGGTTTGAATGTATTCTTTGCAAATGGTAACAAACCTGAAAGAATTGTGAAAGCGGTTAAAAATAAGACATTTGAAGGAACACTGTTTAGAGGAAAAAGAAATGTCTGAAGAATTAGTAATCTTAGTAGATGAAAATGACAATCCAATTGGAACTGAAGAAAAGGTAAAATGCCATCTACCTAACGGAAAATTACATAGAGCATTTACAGCATTATTGTTTGACAATCAAGGAAGATTAGTTCTTACAAGAAGAGCAAAAGAGAAAATGTTATGGCCAAATGATTGGGATGGAACATTTGCAAGTCATCCAAGAGAGTCAGAAACCTATGTTTCATCAGGTGAAAGAAGAATGCCTGAAGAATTAGGTATTGTAGGTAGTTTAGATTATTTACACAAATTTGAATATCATGTACCATACAAAGATGTAGGATCTGAAAATGAAATTTGTGGAACGCTAATAGGAATTATTGATGATTCAGCAGATCTAAAAAAGATAGAAGGGGAGATTGACGAAATTAAACATATTTCATCAAAAGAACTTATTTTAGAGTTAAAATCAAATCCAGAAATTTATTGCCCATGGATGTTAATTGCCCTCAAACTGTTAGATAAATCAGATAAATCCATGCTTGAAAAGCATGCAAATCTCTTATCTACATGGATAAATAGCGAAATTCATGATGAATTACAAAAAGCAATTAAGATTCATCTGCCAGAGGATAAATGGAGATTAGTAAATGAGAAAAACTAAGCAAATAGAAAAAAATGCAAAAATTGTAAACAAGTATCTTAATTCAAAATTAAAAGGAAATCCGAAAAAACTCTATGATGCAGCAGGTCATCTAATAGTGAATGGCGGAAAAAGACTCAGACCATACATGGTGATTAGAAGCTGTCAGATTTTGAAAGGAAGAGCATCCAATGCAATGCCTGCAGCAAGTGCAGTTGAAATGGTTCATAATTTCTCGTTAGTTCATGACGACATTATGGATAATGATGAGATGCGTCATGGAGTTCCAACAGTTCATAAAAAATTTGGTATGCCTCTTGCAATCCTTGCAGGAGATGTATTATTTTCAAAAGCATTTCAAGTAATCACAAATTCAAAGTTACCATCTAATGCAACCACACAACTTGTTTCCAGACTCTCAAAAGCATGTGTAGACATCTGTGAAGGACAACTACTAGATGTTAAAATGGCCGAAGGGAAAAAAATTCCTTCTCAAGCAGAATACATCACAATGATAGGCAAAAAAACAGCTGCATTGTTTGATGTGTCATGTGCAATGGGTGCAATTTGTGCTACGAATAAACCAAAAGACATTGCAAATCTTTCAGCTTTTGGAAGGAACTTAGGAATTGCATTTCAGATAACTGATGATCTTATTGGGGTTATGGGGGACCCTAAAATTACAAAGAAACCAGTAGGAAACGATCTAAGAGAAGGTAAAAAATCACTTCCAATTTTAATGGCAATCAAGTCAGCAAAAGGAAAGGATAAAAAAATTATTCTAAAAGTGTTTGGCAATTCTAAAGTTCCTAAAAAAGATCTCAGCAGAGCCGTGGAAGTTATCAGAAATTTAGGAATTGAAGAAAATGTGAGAAAACAGGCTCTAAAATATGCAGAAAAAGCAGAAAAATCATTGGAACATTATTCAGGTTCTGCAAAAACAGAATTAATCACATTATTAGATTTCGTAGTAAAAAGAAGTGTATAGTCATAACAGGTAAGAATCAACATGGATGAAGAACTACGAAGAGAAATCCGAAGAATGTCTCTTCAAAATGCATTTGAACATGGAGGAGAAACAAGAGATAAAATAATTTTAGGAAAAATTCTTGGAACAAAAGCAGATCTGAGAGGCAAGGTAAGAGAGATATCTCCAGAAATTTCTAAAATAGTTGCATCAATTAACCAGTTATCATCTGAAGAACAAGAAAAAGAAATCAAAGAAAACTTTCCAGAAATTTTAGCACCCAAAGAAAAAATAGTTGAGAGAGAAGGGCTGCCAAAACTAAAAGATGCAGAACAAGGCAAAGTCATAACTAGATTTCCTCCAGAACCCAATGGATATCCCCACATAGGTCATGCAAAAGCTGCCATCATTAATTCAGAATATGCAAAGATGTATGGAGGTAAATTCATCCTAAGAATGGATGATACAAATCCTGAAGCTGAAAGAATGGAATATCATGCAGCTATCAAAGTAGGATTAGAATGGTTAGGAATTGAGTTTGATACAGTTAAAAGCACTTCAGACGACATGGAATTATTTTATGAAAAAGGAAATGAGTTAATCAATTCAGGTAAAGCTTACGTTTGTACTTGTAAGAGAGATGACATTAGTAAAAACAGAAGAGAAAGAAAAGCTTGCAAATGCAGCAGAGAAAATATTGAGAAAAATAATAAAAATTGGGAAAAGATGAGTAGTAAATTCAAACCAGGAGATGCCATAGTGAGATTTCGTGGAGACATGGGAGCAGATAACGCAGTCATGAGAGATCCAGTATTATTCAGAATTATTGAAGGGAAACACTACACATTAGGGGAAAAGTATAGAATTTGGCCAAGTTACGATATGGCTGTTGCGATAGAAGATAGCATAGACGGTGTAACACATGCTTTTCGCTCAAAAGAATTTGAACTCAGAAAAGAGCTAATTGATGCGATTTTAGATGCGCTAAATATGAGAAAACCATCACAAGGGTTTTTCTCAAGATTAGAATTCAAAGGAATGCCAATTTCAAAAAGAATCATCAAGCCTTTGATAGAAGAGGGAAAAGTTTCATGGTATGATGATCCAAGATTACCAACATTGGAGGCATTAAGAAGAAGAGGAATCAAACCTGAAGCAATTAGAAAATTCATCATGTCATTAGGATTAACCAAAGCAAATACACTGGCTCCATTTGATGCACTGGAAGCATTCAATAGGAAATTTGTAGATGCAGATAGTATTAGATTATTCATGGTAAGTAATGCTAAAAAACTAGCTGTTCAAAACTTGTCAGAGTCATCTGTAGAGATTCCAAATCACCCAATTAACGATATGGGAAAAAGGAAAATCGATATAGATGGGAATTTTTACATTTCAGGAGATGATGCACAAAGTATCAAAGAAGGAATGGAAATTCGTCTTTTGGGTTTAGGCAACGTCAAGATAACAAAATCCGGAGTTGATTTCGAAGGAGAATTTATCAAAGATAATGAAACAAATGACATTGTAAAAATTCAGTGGGTTCCTCAAAAAACAGCACATGAAATCAAAATGATTATTCCAAAAACTTTGTTTACCGATGATAAATTCAATGAAGACAGTTTAGAAGAATTAGACGTTTATACAGAGCCACATTACCTACAATTAAAAGAAGGAGAAGAGATTCAATTTGTTAGATTTGGATATTGTAGAAAAGATTCACAAAATCAGGCAATTTTTACACACAAGTGATCAAAAATGAAAATAGCACGATTGTCACATGACAATAATGAAACATATGGTTTTGTTAAGGGAGAGAAAGTATCAACAAAAGATGAAATTACTTACTTGACAGGAGTTCCAATTCCTCAAAACATCAAAGATTTTCTATTTGATGGGTGGTATGATGAGATAAAAAACAGATTAGATGACTTGCCATATGAAGAAAGTATTTCAAAATTCAAACTATTGCCCCCAATACCAAATCCCAACAAAATCATTTGTTTAGCATTTAATTACGTAGATCATGCGAAAGAACAAGGATTACAAGCACCAGAAGATCCTGCAATAGTGATAAAACCACGGACGGCATTAAACAGTACAAATTCAGATATTGTATGTCCAGATTTTGTTACACAGTTGGACTATGAAATAGAATTAGCCTTGATAATTGGAAAAAATTGCAAAAATATCAGCATAGAGGAGGCTTATGATGCAATATTTGGTTACATGGTATTCAATGATGTTTCTGCAAGGGATATTCAATTCAAAGATAAACAATTTACAAGAGGAAAAAGTTTTGATTCTTTTGCACCATGTGGACCATGGATTACAACAAAAGATGAAATTCAAAACCCTCAGAATCTAAAAATGACAACCAAAATTAATGGAGAATTAAGACAAAATTCTTCATCAAGTAACATGTTCATCAAAATACCAGAAATTATTTCAAAAATTTCCAAAGTAATGACATTAGAAAAAGGGGACATCATATCTACAGGAACACCTGCAGGAGTGATGTTAAACAAACCAAATGCAGTATTTTTGAAAGATGGAGACAAAGTTGAAATGGAAATTGAGAATCTAGGAACTTTAAACAATACAATAAAAATTGTAAAATCAGATTAGGGATTTCCTCATCAAGTGAAAAGAAATTTTTGATTCCAATGAATCAAAATTTGGCAATTTCTCCTTAGTTAAAATTTGAATTCTTTCATAATTTTCTCGGACTCCAAGATTTTGTAAAAAAGATAGGATTTCAAGCACAGAATTATATGAATTTGAAAATAAAGTAACAATCAAAGTTTTGTCAAAATGTTCAGAATCAGTAAAAATTCCCATAGAATCATTTTTACCCATACAAGATTTTACAATATTGTTATTTTCATAAAAGGATTCTAAAGTGTTATCATCAATTGGAAACCATCTCCAAGATTTAATGTATTGGTTATAGATTTTCCTATCAAGTGATTTTTCAAATGTAATTTTGTGATGAGGGTTTATTTTAGGTTCAAGCGAATAAAAGTTCCATGTTTGAAAGATTTCATAATTTAATGAACTGGCCAGTGAAAGAGATACAGAGTTTTCAGTATCTATCAACATGTATGATGTAGATAGATTTTTTTCTTTTCCAATAAATTCAGCGTGTTGTATAAGTTTTGAAGCAATATTTTGGCGACGAAAATTTGAATCAACTCGAATTCCTTCAATCCAAATTTGATCATGAGAGTAAAATGCATGGCAAATTCCCACAGGATGTTCATATTCACCTAAAAACAAATTGCCTTCAGACATCCAAAAATCCCAAACATGTTCCACATAATCACCCCAAGAAAAAGTATTCTTACAAAACTTCAAAATTGAAATTTTATCTGAATTATTTGCATCTCTGATTTTTAGATTCATAGGATACAAAAAATTATTAAGAATAATCAGATAAAAACTTCAATGGGAAAAATCATAGCTGGAAAAACATCAGAAATTCCACCTGGGAAAATGATCAAAGTGTCAATTGACGGAAGAGATATTTTAGTTGCAAATATTGATGGGGAATATTGCGCTACAGATGATTCATGTACACATTCGGGTTCAAGCCTATCTGAAGGCAAATTAGACGGATGTGTTATTACTTGTGGATGGCATAAGGCTGAATTTGATTGTAAAACTGGAAAATTAGTCAAATTCCCAGCAAAAATAAGAGATTTGACATCTTACAATGTTGTTGTAGAATCAGATAATGTCTTTGTAGAGATGTAACTATATACTTCTAATTTTGAGTAAATAGGGTAAGATATGGCAGATGAAACACAAAATAAAGAATCAATGAAAGAAGCAATTAAGACATTAAACCAGATTACTTCTAGTAATTCCACTCCAAAGACGATAAAAAA